>NZ_JACSJW010000007.1:0-85375 GCF_018617295.1 Exiguobacterium sp. S3 | reverse complement strand
CCGGACGGAACAAACGGCGTCTGACGAAACCGACAATATTGAACATTATTAAACGAGCAAAATTGTACATAAAAAAGTTGACATTTATACTCGCCCAACAGTATGCGCGCTCGGTCGCCTTCATGTTGTACCATGACCCGAAGGCACGGGACCCTTTCTGGGCCAACTCGTCAATCGACCTGTGTACGGCGCTCATCCTCGGACTCTGTGAGGAGGCGAAGGACACGCCAGAGAAGATCAACATGTACAACGTCGCCCTCATGCTCTCGGACCTTGGCTCACGGATGGTCGTGACGCGACAAGGACAGGAGATCTCCGCGCTCGACGAGTTCTTTCATCGATTCCCGGAGAACCATCCCGCCCGGCTCCAGTTCGCGACGCTCCACTTCTCGGGTGGTCAGACACGGGCGAGTATTTTAGCCAATACCAATGCGAAACTCGGGATCTTCACGTTGAACGGGACCGGGAAGCTGACGTCGATGAACTCGCTCGACATGCGACGCATCGGATTCAACCGCTGGATCAGTGGACGGACTGAACCTTTGACACGGATCACGTTCAAATTCCCGGATGGGACAACCCATGCGCTCACGACGGACGACGATGGCAGCTTCATCGTGTATCATACGTCGTCGCTTCAATATGGAAACACCGTTCAAATCTCGACCGACTCAGGTACTTCAATGATTCAGTTGGAAACGCAGGACGAGGAAACCGGACAATTCGATTACTCTATCGACGGTGCAATCCAAATCCGTGAGGTGATGCATCAACTCCAACCTGTGGCGGTGTTCCTGATTGTCCCGGACTATGACCCGACATTCAATGTCATCGCATCCCTTTATATCAAACAGGTGTACACGGCGCTCGCCCGGGTCGCCTCGCAGACGAAACAGGGTAAATGCGAGCGTCAGGTCGTCTTCCTCCTCGATGAGTTTGGGAACATGCCGCCGATCGAGGGCATGGCCAATATCATCACCGTCTGTCTCGGTCGGAACATGCGATTCAACCTCGTCATCCAGGCCTACTCCCAACTCGAGAACCTATACGGCGAGGATTGGAAGACGATTGACGGCAACTGTGGGAATACGCACTATCTGTTGACCGCGGACGAGTCGACCGCCGAACTGATATCGAAGAAGCTCGGTGAGGCGACCATCGTCACGAAATCGCGGTCCGGGCAGACGTTCTCGCTCAAGAAATCGAAGACGGAGAACGTGGACGGTCGCCGGCTCATGACGGCGACCGAGGTCATGGGACTCAAAGAGGGCGAGATGCTCATCATCCGTGTCATCAAGCGTCAAGATACGAAGAAACGGCGTATCCAGTCGTATCCCATCTTCCTAACCGGCAAGACGGCGATGAAGTACCGCTACGAATACCTGGCGGACGACTTCGACACGGACCGCTCCCTGCATGATATCGACATCCCCTGCCGTCACGCCGGTCTCGACTTCGAGCAAATCCGTGTCCGTTTCGCGAAGCAAGAAGACGAGACGGATAGCAACGCGCCATCGAATCAGGAAGACACGTCCTTGACGGTACGTGACGTACTTCAGGATAGCATCCTCCGCTCGATGTTCGAAGGACATGACATCGGTGGGATGTCCCTCCCTAAGTTCGAGACGAACCTGAACCTAGGAGTTTACGACGTCACCGACAGCCAAAAGAGCTTTTTGAGCACGATGATCGCGAAACGACTCGAGAAACTAAAGCAAGGCACACCGTAGAGAGGAGGCCGAACCCATGGCCGAGAGTGCGAGAGAGAAGCGAATCCAGAACGAATTGCGTGTCGTTGCAAGAATTATCGAGACGCAACGCGTCCGCCTCGAACGGGGCGACGTGCTCAACATTCAGACGATCGACGGCTTTCTGACCGTCTATCAGGACGACACCTCAGACACCCCGAAAACTGTTACACTAATAGATAAGTTCGACTTCCGCGTCAACCTGAAAGTCGCGGATCTATTAAAGGGGAAAATCGTCTGAGGGAGGGGTAAACGTTATGAGGAAAATCTTGATTGGTGTCCTACTCGGGAGTTCGTTACTTTTAGCATCGTGTGGTGCCGAAAGTTCGAATTATCTTTCTACAACTTCTGTTGAAGAAATTGCAGATATTAAAACTGGGCAAGAAATTGCATACGTTCTTGTAGACAGCGATAGTCAAGGTAGTGAAGGGCCTTACGTTGATACTGTGCGAGAAGTCGCCACGGAAAAAAAGAAAGACGTTCTCTTATTCAATCCGTTTCAGCCTAATGGGGAAGATCTTGAAGAACGTTCTACCCAAGAACATCCTGAACTTAAAGGTGGCAGATTGTACGAGATAACTGATGGTGAAATCAGCCGTGAATTAAATGTATCTGCCCTTACAGAAGATGAATTAAAGGATCAAGTTACTAACTTCATTAAATAGCCTCTGAATGGAGGGATTCTATGGGTGATAACGAAGTTGTAAATAAGCTACAAGAGTTCACTGATATCCTTAGTCTCAGTACACTGGTACTGGATGCCCTCCGCTCAATGGGTTGGATTTTAATACGTGGCTTAGCAGTATTGATTGATGGACTTGAAAAAGTGACTGACAGCATACTACTAACTAAAACATTTTTTAATAACTTTCAAGTGGTTGAATTCGTTTCTACGATTCAACCTTTTTTGTACGTTCTTTTAGCTGCTAGCTTCCTATTCACGGGTTATCTCATCATTTTTCAAAAGAAATTTGATCGAGAAGGATTTTTAATCAATCTGTTTATCACGTTGCTCATTCTCGGACTATTATCTCCAACGATGACGCAAGTAAGTGAGTTCAGTGATACCGCGATTGATTTCACAGCTCAAAACTCTGACGAAAACTCTTCCAGTGAATCGATATCAAATCAGATTTTACGAGAAAACATTCATGATTTGATTGAATATGACCGAAACGATTTTTCTGGTTTGGAAAGTGCGGCTTTAAACTCCTTACCACAAAGTCATTTACGAAATATTGATATCAACGAGGTATTCGATAGTAATGAGTTTCGCTTGGGAAGTACTGGCGAACAAATCTCTCAGTCCAAACTAACCTGGAATGGTGAAACGATGGGAAGCTCAAAACTCGACCAAAGTGGTGTCGAGTGGAACAACCAGTATTACTACCGCTATCAGCCGAACTGGTTGACCATCTTCGTGACACTCGGGATCATGGGCTTCACGTTGTTCTCGATCGCCTACAAACTGGCGCGTCTGTCGTTCGAGCTTGCCTTCAACTATGTCCTGGCGATTCTCGTCGCACCGGCCGATCTTCACAGTGGTCAAAAGACGAAGAAGGTCATCCAAAGCATTTTGAACACGTTCCTCGTGATTATCCTGATCTTCGTTTCGATTAAACTGTACACCATCGGGACAGCCTATCTCGCAGAGACGTTGGACGGTTTCGCCTATCTAATCGCCCTCATCGCCTTCTCGGTCGCATTGATCGACGGACCGAACATGGTCGAGCGGCTGTTCGGGATTGATGCCGGACTCAAGCGGGGCTGGGGTGTCGCCCTCGGCGCCTATGCCGCCGGGAAAGGCGTGACCTCGGCAGGTGCCCACGCGGTCTCGAAGGTCGCGCGTGCCGCACAGGGCGCACCAAAGATGCCCTCACTCCATGAGGCCGCGACGACGCGGATGGATTCAAATGCCATGCCGCATAACGGTTCAACACTTAGTGCAGCGGACCAAGCTTCACAGCGGATGGACGCCGAGAGACAAACCGATCCAGCTGGTGTCGCTCAGGAGAACCAAACTGCAAGTCGCACGCATACCGACAAAGAGAAACCGACAAATCCGAAGGACGTTGCGCAACCAAACGACGGTCAAGAATCAGAGCTTGAAGTGCACGGGTCTCCACAATTAAATGAAGCGTCGGACCGCACATCTCCCGAATCGATTCATACGACGAACCCGGAATCAAATACCGAAAGTTGGCCCGACAATCAAAAAACGTCATCTGAGACGCAAAGACCAGAATCGATTCACGATCATTCCAGTTCTGGTCATTCTCCAGGCCCTGCCTCATCGACTCTCGAACCAGTCAACGGGTCCATCGATGCCACATCCGAACCAGGCCATCGTCACAATGAATCAGTAGACAGAAATGACGTGACGACACCGACACCTCATGAGGCACCACACGCAAACAATTCATCCCCGTCTTCGTCACTTACGACGGATTCAAGTGATGCGTCAACAGGGAAACATCAAGGACGAGCCCGACGGACCATCCATCAAGACACCGTGCTCGACGTCGAGACCGAGGTCATCGAACAGGTGCGTGAGAATCAGACATACCGCCATACTCATAACCATGAAGAGTCGCGACGGATCTATCCGACCTCGCCACCGAAACGTGACAATATGAAGAAAAAGGAGTGATGACCCATGCGCAAATACCGGATTCCGAACGAGGTCACGACCGAGCTCAAGATCAACAAGATGCTCTATCTGCACGATTTCCTGTTCCTCGTCGGGCTCATCGTACTCCGGCTCGTGACGCTCCCGTTCATCCCGTCGGTGCTACACATCCCGTTCACGGTCTTCCTCGTCGTATTCGGTCTGTTCATGGTACTCCGACCGGCGACCAATCCGCAGAAGCGGATGGTCCATGCACTCTACTACGCGCTCATCAAACGCAAAGACACCTATCTCGCGCTCGACGCGCACACGAAAGGACGTGATTGAGATGGCGTTCATCGAAGACACGCTACAAGAACCGAGACGCACAGGTACCTGGCTCGACGAACAGGACGTGGTCGAGAAACGGATGGTCAAAGATAAGGTCGTCGTCAAATCGACGGTCGCCGAACTGATGCCGGTCGTCGACATCACCGGGACCGAGGCGTTCGAGATGCGCGACGGGACCTATCTCGACATGATCCAGCTCACCTCAAAGGACATCTACTCCTTGAATGAGGAGGAAAAAGACCATGACGTGTTCTCGCTCGCCTATCTCCTTCAGGCGTACACGCACCCGCTCAAGGTCGTGCCACTGAACACACCGCTCAGTCTCGAGCGGCAGAAGATCAGCATCGAACGACAGATTCGACAAAATCAGACGCCGGCCTACCTGCCCTTCTTGTTGAAGAAAAAGCAGGAGCTCGAATACCTCGAGGAGCATCGCACCAATCGCGATTATCTCCTCTTTTTTTATGCCGACGACGAGCGGACGCTACGCGAACGGAAGACACACCTCTATAAACTGCTCCGCCGCTCGAACCCGATGCGCGAGCTGACGCTCGACCAGAAAGTCCATGTGCTCTATCAGCTGAACAACCCGAACACGAAACCGCAACTCGACGCCTGAAGAAAGGAGTGACGCGCATGTGGCAGCGCCTGCGTGACAAGTTATCCAAACAATCGGACCCGGAGACCGTCAAGATCGAGAAAGGTTACAATCCCGACGTCATCGCCAAGATCCAGCCACAGGGCGGCATTAAGTTCGACGCCAACTTCGTCCGGCTCGGGGACGGCTATCTGTCTTGCCTCCATGTCTACAAATATCAGTCGCTCGTCTATGACTACTGGCTCGAACCGATTCTGAACATGCCGGGCGTTCTGACGACACTCGACATCGGGACGGCCGACAAGCGTGAAATCATCCAGACCATCAACAAGTCGATGGCCGAACAGAACACACGCTTCGAGAATGCGAAGGACAACATCGACCGCATCGACGCTAGGGAGACATATAAGGAGCTGAACGAGCTCTATGAACAGATCACCCAGGGCGAGACGATGAAATATCTGCATCTCCGCCTCTATGTGAAGGCGAAGACGCTCGACGCACTCGAGGTGAAAGTGCAGGAAGTGATGGAAGAACTCGAGGCCCGGAACTTTCGCTCGACGATCTTCCTGAACGAACAGGAATGGGAATGGCAGAGCCTGTTCACGAGCTATGACCAACAACAGAGACTGCCGAACCGGCGACGTGGGAAAGAGATCCCTTCCCTCTCCATCGCCGGCGGCTATCCGTTCCACTTCACGTCGCTCCAGGACGCGACGGGCACGTATTACGGGACGACCGACACGAACGGCAGCGTCATCTTCGACCTTTTTCATAAGGACAAGCAACGCAAGTTCTATAACGCGCTCATGATCGGCAAGATGGGATCCGGCAAATCGACGCTCCTCAAGAAGACCGTGCTCGATCAGGCGATCAAGGGCAACAAGATCCGCATCCTCGACGTCACGGGCGAATTCTCCGACCTCGTGCGCCAGCTTGGCGGGAAAGAGATCGCGCTCGACGGGTCGGCCGGGCTCATCAACCCGCTCCATGTCTATAAGACGGTGACGAATAACGACGGCAGTGCCAACGAGGCACTCTCGTTCATGCAACACCTGTCGAAGATGGCCGTGTTCTATCATTACATCAACCCGGCGGCGACGCAGGAAGAGACGAATGAGTTCGAGATCCTGCTCCGGGACTTGTACGTTCAGCACGGGCTCTGGGACGAACAGGGCGAACTGCCGATCACGACGCATCCGGCGAACCGATACCCGACGTTCTCGGACTTCTTGAAACTCGTGCGGCGTGAGCTCTACACGAACGACACACGCACCTCGATCAAGGAGGCAATCAGTCCGAACCGGGTACGGCGTCTCGAGAACATCGAGCTCGCCGTCACGAACCTCGTTCACAACTATGGCAACATCTTCGACGGACACTCCTCCATCGACCGATTCGATGAGGAGCTCATCGTGTCGTTCCCGCTCCGAAATCTGACGAGCCTACGGGACGAGGTGTTCCAGGCGCAGGTGTTCTCGCTCATGAACATGCTGTGGGACGGGATGATCGCCAACGGCTCGAGTCAACTGAAAGCCTACAACCAGGGCGTGCTCCGGACCGAGGAGGCATGCAAGTACCTCATCGTCATCGACGAGGCGCACCACTTGATCAACACGCGTGACATCGCGCAACCGGCCATCCTGTATCTGCAACGTTGTATGCGTGAGGCGCGCAAGTATTTCGGCGGCATCTTCTTCGTGTCGCATCTGATCACCGACTTCGTGCCAGCCGGATCGAAGTCCGAGAACGCCGAGAACGTCAAGTCGCTCTTCCAATTGACGCAGTACAAGATCATCGGCGAACAGGATGCGGAGAGCATCCCAATCATCCAGACGGTGTTCGACGGCCAACTCTCGAATTCCGAGATGCGGATCATCCCCTCGCTCGAGACGGGGCGTGTCGTCCTCAGCATCTCCGGCGTGCAGAATCTCATCTTTGACGTCGATGTCGCGCCCGAAGAACTCGCCTTGTTTGGTGGAGGTGCCTGATGTGGACGGCCGCGAAACGGACGGCCCGCTTCGCCGTCACGGCGAAGTGGCAGCTCGCGACGCTCAAGTGGCGACTCATCCTGCTCGGCCTCGCGGCACTCGTGTTGTTCCTGGTCATCCTCGTCGTCGGGATCCTCGACACGCTCACAGGTGTCCAGAACGAACAACCGACCGACGTCACGTTCGACACAACAGGCGGTCTCCAGGTGAGTGACCAGGTGCTCCAATATCGAGCCTTGGTCGAATTGGAACTGACGAAGCACGGGCTGGCCGAACAGACGAATCTCGTGCTCGCGCTCATGATGCAGGAAAGCGGCGGACGCGGGAACGACCCGATGCAGGCGAGCGAATCGAAGTGTGGACGCATCGGATGCATCACCTCCCCCGAGGAGAGCATCGTCTACGGCGTCGAACATTTCGCGTCTGTCTTCGAACGGGCGAACCGCGACGTACAGCTTACGTTACAGAGCTACAACTTCGGCGGCGGCTTCATCGATTACGTTCAGGAGAACGGCGGACGTTACTCGAAAGAGCTCGCCATCTCGTTTTCGCAGATGATGTATCAACGCGTGAAACACACCGGTATCTATCGTTGTCATCGTCCGAGTGCGGTCCAGCACGGTGCCTGTTACGGGGACATCGAATACGTCGACGCGGTACTGAAATACCTTGCGCCGGTCGCCGTCGCCGATGGGGTTATCACGAAAGAACTGTTGTCGGGATTACGTTCCCCGCTCGCCATCCCGCTCAACGTGACATCGCGTTTCGGGTGGCGCGTCGTTTTCGGACAACGGGACAATCACACCGGTATCGACTTCAGTTGCACACCGTCCGACACGATCCACGCGGTCAAGAGCGGCACCGTCATCTATAGCGGGAACCGCGGACCGTACGGCAATCTCGTCCAAGTCCGACACGACAACTACATCACAGCGTATGCGCACCTGAGTCGTCTCGGCGTCCAGACGGGACAACAAATCGAGGCTGGACAGGCGCTCGGGTACTGCGGCACGACCGGTCGATCGAGCGGGAACCATCTGCATTTCGAGATCAAGACGGGCGAATGGTCCGGTCATATCGACCCCGCCCCGGTCTTCGGTTTTTGAGTCATGGATGTATGGAAAGGAGGAGAAAGGATGAACTTCACCGCACGTCACCTCGCGTATCTGTTCGGGGTACTGCTCCTGATTTCACTCGCGGCGAACGCCTTTTTCTATCAACAAGTGACGCCTGTCACGAGTACTTCAGACCCTAGTGAGATGAAAAATGAGAGCGTCACTTCCCTTGAATCGGCAACCTCCGATGATACGTCAGTAGACACCGAACCAGTCGTCGCTTCGACAGAGACGGAACAAATGGAAGAAGTGATGACACAGGCGACACGCTTCGTCGAGTACGCCTTCACCATCTCGAAGGACAGTTATACAACCCAGAAACGACAGGCGAAAAATGTCATGTCGGAAGACCTCGCGGCCACACTCTTCGCCGCTGACGGCAGTGATGTCGGCACGTTCGAGACAACCGTCCGCGACATCGAAGTGTTCCCTTCTGTCTCCGGGGAAGATTGTCTCGTGCGGTTCGAACAAGACCTGTTGATCACCGAGACGGGTTATGAAGAGACGACGCAAGAACTGTTGGCTTTGACGTTCGAGTCCATCGATGGGCGTTTGGTCGTCACAGAGATGGAAGACCTGACACCGGAAGGAGGGATCTAGATGCGACGACAAACGCGACGACGCCTCACCAAGAACGTCTCCCGCTTCTACCTCGGACTTGGGATATTTTTTGTCATCGGCTTCCTCTTCTTCGGCACCTCGTCGTTCTTCTTTGCCGAGGAAGCACCGGTCAATGAGACACCAATCAACGATGCGATCCGTCTCTCGAACGGGGAAATCGTGACGCTCCATGCCTGGAGTTATGACACGGAAAAGCGGACGATGCGCGTCCGACTCTCGCTCGATGAAGTACCAGGTAACACGAATGATCATCTCTTCCGCTATGTCTATAAGGCACGTCCGGATTCTGAGAAGGAAGTTGCGTTGCTCTACGAACGGAACGATCAATACGTGCTCGAATTGGCTGACGTGCCGAACGACTTCAACCAAATCGCTATCCGAATCTACGGATTGGATGAGTCACAATCAATCGACACACTCACATCTGAGGAACGGGAGAACAGTCTTTTGACGTCACTCTACGCCGACCGCCGGACCATCGAACAGGCGAGCCACACCTCATCTGATGAGACAACTTTCACGAGACTATTTGTCGAGGACGAACTCGCGGAGACCGAGAAACAGTTGGAGACGGCGCAGCAGTCGGTCAAGGCGCAGCGGCAACAAATCAAGCGGCTCGACCGTGACAAAAAGGAGCTTGAAGGCGAACTCACCTATCTCTCGCTCGACGAACAGGTCGAACAAGAGAACGAAATCTTCGACCTCGTCCGGAAGCGCGACGAGCTTACACTCGAACTCGAGAAGCTCGAACAGTCGGTCCAAGCGCTCGAAGAAAAGCATGACAAATTGCGCGTCCGGCTCCGGGAACTGTCGATTTAAGTGGCACATTTCGTGCCAAATCGCTGGTTTCACTGGCACATTTCGTGCCGTTTTCGGACTTTTGGTGATATCACGGAAACCCCAGGCTCTGCCTGGGCTATCACGACAAGTGATAGCAGTTTCCCCTTATGCTCTTTGAACGAACTTTTAGGACCTCGGCAATATACAGCCTCTAGAAAGGTGGTCAGGCAGATGGATCTGTTACTCCGCGACATCGACCCCGTCATCGTGAAGCAAATCGATGAATGGGCGAAGGAACACAACCGCTCCCGGCAACAATACTTGAAAGAACTGCTCGCCTCCTGGTGTGCGAACGGCATCCAATCGACACAGGTCGAGCGGCTCGAACGACAGCTCGAGGCGAACACGCTCCACCTGAAACGGAGCGCAGACGAGCTCGCCGAAGTGACCCGGTTGTTGAGTGAGGTGATGCAAGATGTGTGAGACGCCGGGCGTCGTCATCAAGTCGAAGTTCAAGGTGCCGGGCACGAAAAAGAAGTCGCGTCGTTATACGACATACCTTGACTACATCAATCGACCGGACGCGAAAGACAGTCGCGAACAGTTCGAGACGTATCACAACTATATGGAAGACGAGACGAAATCGAGCGGTCTGTTCACACGCGAGGACGACCGGTTGAACGACAAAAAGCGTCGCGCCGTCCGCGACATCTTCAAGCATGCGCAAGTGAGAGGGAGCATCCTCTGGCAGGACGTCATCTCGTTCGATAACGCCTGGCTTCGAGAGACCGGTGTGCTTCACGACGATCTCGTCGACGAGAAGCGATTGATCCAGGCGACGCGGGACGCGGTCGATTTGATGCTCCAAAAAGAGAAGATGGTCCACGCCTATTGGACCGGCGCCGTGCATTACAATACCGACAACATCCACGTGCATATCGCCATCGTCGAGACGAGCCACATGCGCGAGCGCGGCAAACGCAAACCAAAATCGATCGAGCTGATGAAGTCGAAGGTCATCCATTCCCTCGCCGACCGGACGAAAGAACAGGAGAAACTGAATGCGTTCATAAGAGAAGAACTAGTCGCCCATAAACGGAACCGGAAGATTCCAACGCTCCCGAACCGTGTCCTGCATCCCGAGCTCGTCCGTCAATTCAAGGACATCTATGAGCGGTTGCCGGAAGACAAACGACAGTGGCGCTACAATATGAACGGGATGCAGCCGCTCCGTGAATCGCTCGACCGTCTGACCGACCGCTATATCGATATTCACTTCAAAGCAGAGTTTCAATCCTTCAACGAGCGGCTCGAACAGGAGGTGTCGTTCCATCGTCGTAGCTACGGCGACACGGAGAAGGCCGAGCGTTACCAGACGACGAAGCGACAGGACCTCTACACCCGGATGGGGAATGCCATCCTTTCCGAGATGCGCGACTTGTCAAAAGAACAAACGATAGTTGAGAGAAATGAAGCTCCAAAACATCCGGTTAGACGTGCATTCAAACATCAAAAGATATTCAACGAATCGCTGTACCGGATCGGACGGCACATGAACGACGAATTCGAACACCTGAAGAATCAACGGGCTTTCGAACAGTTGGAACGGGACATCGAATATGGAAAGTGAGGGAGGACGATGGAAAAGTTGAGACAGATCCGCCTCCGGTTGAAGCCAGAGACGGTCGCGTACTTGGAGGAGTTCGCCGACGACAAACGCTTCGGCCACCTCGGTCAGGTCATCGACCATATCGCAGAAGAACATAAGCAACTGGCCGACGAGAAGTGGGACATGCAGTTCCTCACCCGCTCGATCAGCACGCAGGTCTCTCATCATATCGAGAAGATTATGAACGAGCAGGTGTCGACAGAGCTTGAGCGCATTCGACTCGCCGCGAACCGCTCCGACCGTCACGGTCAGATTCTGACAGAGCTCCTTCAGGCGCTCATGCAGACCGAGGGCATCGAGGACATCATGACGACGGATCAGTTCAAGCCAACGTTCCTCGCGACAGCGGAACGTGTCGTCCAGGAACGCATCGAACACCAAAAACAGAAGAAGGACACACTAACTTTTGAGAGAGGATGAATCCTATGCGACCACTTGACCGTCCCTTCACGATGGGACAACTGTTGACGCTTCAACCCGATACCGTCACGGTCCTCATCTATGGGAAGCGATACGACATCCGGGTGTCCGTTTCCGAGCACCAACTTTTGACCGCCATCGCGCAAGACGAGATTGTCTTGCTTCCCGTCAATTTCGAACGGACACGGCTGTTACTCGACATCCCGGAAACGTCGCCACACCTCGAGCGTGAACTGAACGATTTTGCGGACAGTGATGAATCTGTCACCGACTTGTTGAAGGAAGGAGTCTGACACGATGGCCAAGATGAAAACGAACGAAGAACGGAAGGCCGAGCTCGAGGCCTTGACGGAACAAATGGGAAAACAGATCGACAGCTACTTCGAGAGTCCAGAGAAGATCAGGGAACACCTACAGTTCCTCGGCAAGTTCCATCAATACTCGATGCGGAACGCAATCTTGATCGAGTCCCAGTTCCCCGGCGCGGTCGCGGTCGGCTCTTATCCGTTCTGGGAGAAGCAGGGCGCACAGGTCCAAAAAGGTGAGCGTGGCATCAAAGTATTCGTCCCAAGCCCGGTGACGTATGCCTTGCACAAAGATGAATGGGTACCGCTCAGCAAGGCACCAAAGCCGATCAAAGACGACGTAAAACAAGGACGAATCCCGTCACGCAAGATGATGTACTTCAAGATCGGTCACGTCTTCGAGTACACGCAGACCGACGCACGCGAGAAAGGAATCGAGGTCTCGGACATCTTCAAACGGTATCATCGGGACGGCGGGCTCGAGAACGAACAAGACATCCGTGACGCCTTGACGACGCTCTCGGATGCCCGGAATGTGACGCTATTAGATGAACCGCTCGACGAGATCGGTACGGCGAAGGGTTGTTACTATCCGGAGTTGCATGCGATCGCCTTAAACCCGCGGAACACATCGATTGAGGACATCAGCGTCCTGATCCATGAGCTCGCTCACTCTGAGTTACACAACCAAGAGCGGAACCTCGAACGGGAAAAACCGCTCACGGCACCCGAGAAGGAGTTCCAGGCCGAAATGGTCGCCTACGTCGTCTCGCATCAACTCGGGTTCCCGACGGACGACTTCTCGCTCTCCTATCTGGCCGGTTGGACGAAAGACAAGGAACTTTTAGACAAGGAACAATTATTGCAGGAGGTCCATCAGACATCCGCGACCTTCCTTGACCATATCGAATCACATTTAGAAAAGGTGCACACTTTAAAGCACGAGAAGGAACAGACTCCACTAGAATACTTCGAGCAACTGAATCAGCGTATGGGATGGAAAGACGCTGACCACAGTCTCTATGAACGAGTGCATGCCGTACAAAGTGTGTATCCTGAGGAGGTGGAGTCCTATCTGAACGCAAAAGCGACCCTCGAGACGAACCTGAAGGTGGGGCGTGTCGATGAGCCGCTCATGTATATTCACAATAAAGGGTTCGGATTCCAGTCATTCGGTGTCGCCAACAATCATGACTTCAATGACGACGCGCTTGTCGTTTACACGATTGCATTACCAGATCATCCATTGATTAGCGGTCACTTCGATCCTGAAAGAACCGTGCATCCATTACATGATTTAGAGAAAAACAATAAGGTTGAAAAACCAACTCTCAAAAATCTTGAAGATAGTTGGCATAATGTGTTGCTCGAAGAAGAAAAGAAGTCTGTATCAAGAACAGCTATATTGAATATTGAACGCTTAATATAAATTGTAGGATATGAAGTATGTATCAACTTCATATCCTACTTTTTGATGCATTTATTCACAGCCGCTTAATTAGATATTTTACTGACTTAGTGCAATCAGCAGGGGCAATAATTTTAGAATATATAGCTTTCAAAACATATTATTTTATAAAATATATAGTTTTTTGATTAGGCTTTTAAAAAATTCAATTGGCGTGAAGACGGACGCCCATCTTTAGAAAATTCTAATATTGGAGCTTGAGATTTATATTTTTTCACTATTGCTAAACTACCTTGCCCTTCTACTTTTTCGAAAAACTTTCTTGTTAAATGAATTTGAGGAGGATTTCCCAAATATTCTATCATTTTTTCAGAAGTTATAGACCCTTGATAACAAACAAAGTCCTCAGTATGATACTCGTCAATTTTATGTGTATTACTTATTTTCAAAGAAGGTCTTCTTCTTAAAATCATAGATCTAAATGATGAATTGTCTACCACGAAAGTCTCTCCATATCTTTGATTACTCCCCTGCATCGAAGTAGTTAACACAACTCTATATATGTTGTTTATTGAAAAGTCTTCAGATAGAGACAATTGTTTTTTTATTAAATCTAAGTTTTGGCTATAGTAGTCTGCTATTCTATCTAATTGCTTTACATCATCTTCAAGCTTATTTAAATGGCTTGCATGCTGCCTAAGTTTAAACGGTTGAATATGGGCTTTACATTCTACTAAATAAATATCTTGATCTAGTTGAAATGCAACATCACATTCATACTCAGTATCATTTGTTTTGTGGACAAGCTTTCGAGCTTTAATGCCATTACTATTTAATAATTCTATAACGCTTGACTCAAATTCGTGCCCTCTAGATTGCAGTTGAACTTTTTCATTTAAAAAATTCGAGCTAATCGCATGACCGCCGATAGAAATCTCTGTAAGAGATGGTATCACTACTAAAAAATCTCCAAAGGGGATAAAAGGATAATCTATAAAATCAGTAGATTGTGAATGAAAAGTAAATTGTTTAATTATTATTGTACTTTCCTCACGCGTAAAATCATTTTTAACAAAAAAATTAACCCATTCAGATTTCTTTTTAATGAGCAAAAGATTATTCATATTTAATTGTAAATAATGTTCCTTTATTTTTTTCTTACACTCTTCTTGTAATAGTTCATACGCTTCCAACCAACGAGATAACGGAATACTTTCACTATAAAATTTTGCTGGATTGATGAAAAAGCTGAACAAATATTCTCTGCTAATATTTTTATACAGTGAATCTTCACTTATAAATCGATTGAAATTTAATTCATTTTGTATTTCCATCTGTTGATTAGTATTTAAACTCTTAGCTCTGTGATCAGACACAGATGTAATTAAGTCAAACTCATCATCGTAAAAATCAACTTTCAATTTCCGGTTATCATCGACTTCAATAGCTAAATCTGCGTATTTCCAGTAATCATGAAAATAGTCGATTTCCTTCCAAAACCAATTTAAATTAATGTGTTCATTAGCCATTTTAAGAGATTTTTCATTAAAAATTCTATGGATATTTTTTTGATCATACTTTCTATAATCAAAATATTTAAAAACATTACTGCAAGTTTCTACAATATGTTCGTAATTATCTATTTCTGATTGTGGAAACTTTGGTTGATCAACATCTTTAAACTTATTAACATCATTTAACCACTTGTTAAAGCTTCTTAAAATTAATTCCAAATTTATTAAGTATGTATTTCTCTCGTATTTTTTATTTGGAAGTAACTCTTCGTACTTTTTTTCTCTGGCTCTATTAATACGTTCATATACAGACTCAATCATTTTTTTATCATATCTTAATTTATCTATCAATAATTTTTCGTTAGGACCCTTAGCAAATCTCTCAATTATTTCTAAAGAACACTTCAATACTTTTTCGTTCCGTTTGTTATTAAATGGATTCACTACGACCCCAGATAATTTTAGTATCCTGACTGCTTTGTATACACCTGATTTGGCACACTGTAATTCAACTTCTTTTAAAAATTTAGATTCGTCTTTTAATAAACTTTCATATTTATAAAAATCATATAATCCTATCTCCATTTAAACACTTCCCTTTCTCTAGTAGTTTATAAAATCTAATACATAGAATCTGTTTAAATAGTGTATTATTCCCAAAGTTCATCCATCAACTCATCGATTTCTTTCGATAATCGTTGCTTTTCCTCTACGTCTACTTCAACTCGTCCATCTTTGTAAAACCACAACACGTCCCCAGGTTGAACCACGTCAGGGAGCCGTGACTTTGGGATATCCTCCATCACTTCTCCGAATTCGACGACAGCCAGATCTCCTTCAAACCGGTCGATGATCCCTCTGCGTCGCTTCATTTTGATTTCTTCACGGCGTAACTCGAGCCGTTTCCTGTGATAATGATCGTGCCATTTTTGTCTGTACGAAGCGTATTCACTTTTTGACGCTTCAAATTCGTCACTACTTCGGACGTCGGGTGCCCGTAGCTGTTCTTCCCGACACTGATGATGGCATGCTTCGGTTTGACAGTATTGAGGAACGTGCTGCTTGTCGACGTCTTGGCACCGTGATGCCCCACCTTCAAGACATCTGCCCGAAGCGTCTGCTTCTTGGCCATCATGTCCTTCTCAGAAACGTGTTCCGCGTCTCCTGTGAACAAGAACGTGTTCTTCTTGTACGTGACATGAAGGACTGTACTCCAGTTGTTCAAGTCACTGTTCGAGTATGATTTGACCGGACCCACAAACTTCGCACTGACGCCTTTGATCGGTAGCTTCACGCCGGCCTGTGCCGTTTTGATGGTCTTCCCTTCCCGTTTGACGGCTTGAAGGAAGTCTTTGTAGGCCTGGGTCGTGTGTTTTACTTTTGGTGCGTAGACGTTCTCGACACGGTAGGCATCCAAGATTTCGTCCAATCCACCGATATGATCTGCATCCGGATGCGTCGAGATCAATACCTCAATGTCATCCACTTTTTGCTTTTTGAGGTAGGCGACGATGGCATCGCCCTTTCCTTTGTTCCCCCCGTCGATGATGACGTCTTCACCGCTCGGCATCTTGATATAGATAGCGTCTCCTTGCCCGACATCAATGTAATGGACTTTGATGCTCGCAGCAGCTGATGCTTCCCCGTATGGCGACACCAATAGCGCTCCACTAAATAGAACGGCACTCCCAATCTTGATCAATTTATTCATCTTCTATCACTCCACTTTAAAATTATTGTAAAATTATCCAACACACCTTTATTATAATCCGCTATTTGTTAAATTGCTTCTAATTCTTGAGGTTGACCTCATACATAAATAGTCAGGGTGTGATGATAGGAGTAGTGAGAGAAATGGATTTACGAAAACCTATCGCAATAAACAAGAAGTATAAACCAGTCCTGATTTTTAAAGACGAGGTGGAATTAAAAGAGTGTGTCTCCATTCAGGAAGCCGCACACTATCTGAAGGGATACACGTTATGCACCGCCATGCCGTATCGTCATATTATGAATGGCATCATCCTTGACGAGACCTGGGTACATGAGGGAGTCAGCTATCGGTTCACCACCGACCCGGAAGTGAAGAAACAGAAACTTGATGCTATGCGAGATCAGCACCGAGATCGTTTTTGATAAAGTTTGTCTAAAAATATCCTATTTAGCACATTCATTATTGAAAAAGGGATGTACACTGACGACTCAGTGATACATCCCTTCTTAATTTGCTTATCTTTGAGACCATGCAACAACTTTATATAAACTTGAAACACTACAAAGTCTGTTGAAAGTTGTTGGCTAAAAGCGCCTTATCATTTAGTTTTTTTTTGAAATCGAGTTTATCAGCCCTATTCCAAGCATTAATAAAATCCCAATAAAGAGTGTGATTAGAAAAATAAAAAGAGTATTTTTTATATTACCATGGTCCAAGAAATGAAATACAGCGTATACAAGTATTATAGAGAAAGTGACATAGACGACATTCCTCGGAATATTATTCAGTAATGACATTGTATTCCTCCTTCAATAGATTTCAGCATCTCTCATGCTCTTTGCTTGTTATTGTAGTTGTTCCATTTATAGGTGGTTACACCATAAAGAAGAGCCATCACGAGATAAACTGAAACATTAAATAAAGTAACCGTTTCCCCAAATAAATACATGAGTAAAGTGAAAACACTGAAAAAAACAGTCGTTGATAAGAATATTTGTTTGGTTGAAGCATTCTTGCTATGTAGATGTATTTTATTTTTTCGAACTTTATACATAATATAATAACTTATTAGTAACACTATAAATAGCGAAGGGATGCCTAGGTTAGTTAATCGATGATTTATAATTAAATCATAAATCACAACCAACAAAGAAATACAATATGTTAGTACCGCTGCAGATGAGTATATCTCATAAACTTTTTCCTCTTCTCGTTCATCTCGTTGTACATTAGATCCAAAAATAATTTTTTTAATTAAATTCGTCATGATCAATTCCCTCCCAAAATAAGTCATTCAATGTTTTGTCTAAAGCTTTACATATAGCTATACATAATTTTATTGACGGATTATATTCATTTTTTTCAATGAGACCAATTGTTTGTCTACTCACATTTGTTAGTTTAGCCAGCTCCCCTTGCGTTAAGTTCTTTGTTAGCCTTGCCTCTTTGACTTTTGTAAGCAATAAAAATGCCTCCTTTGACGTTTATATTTTGCTTTTGCAATATATATATAACATCAAAAAGCTTTTTTTGTCAAATTCACATTTTTTAAAACTAATTATTTCTATTTTTATGTATTCAATAACACGAAAGCGAACTGTAATTTAAAGACTTTAATAAATCAAAAAGCTTATGCTACTTAAACTGTTTCTTCATAAAAATACAAAAGACTGTAAACAAAATTGCTGTCTACAGTCCCCCACTAAGGTCTATCTATTCATTTATGTAATTAATATAAATAAATTTCAACCTTAGAGTGTTATTGTAATCACCATTTCACGCCATCAAGATAACAATAAGCTACTCCAGTAACTCCTCCGGCTAAAGCACCCCATGGGCCGCCTAAGGCGCCAATGATTGCTCCACCCGCTCCCTCAGCAGCAGCTTTTCTAATTGTACATTTGCCACCAGCTGAAATTTCAAACATTTCCTCTTCAGTTAACGACTCTAAATTTAAATCGTATTCAAGATTTAAATTTTTCATCATTTGCCTCCAAGGCAAGTTACTGCTCCGCCAATAGCTCCGATGTGAGCACCGAAAAATCCTCCGGCTACAGAACCGAGACCTAAAGCAGGAAGACCGCCAATTGCTCCTGCAGTAGCGCCACCGATTACTCCTTTTACAATTTTCGATCCGCAACCTCCTGCCGATACTTCCATAAGCTCTTCTTCAGTAAGTGCCTCTACTTGCATTGATACTTCTAGATTCATTTAAATTTCCCCCTAAATATAAAATGAGTCTTATTTTATCTGATATATTAAAAAAATAAAATAATCTCCTAAATAAAGTAACATCAGATTAACGATTTGTAAATATATTAATTATGATAGCCTTAATTATCCTTTTTTCCTTTCTTTTATAGTTCTTTTAACATAATATAATGATTGATTAAGCACTTACGGAGGAAAATATAGATTGAATAAAAAAGTGAAACTAATTAAACAACAAGATATAAAGGATTGTGGACCAGCCTGTCTAGCTATGGTATCAAGACACTATGACTTGAAGATGTCGATATCAATGATTAGAGAGATTGCTGGAACCGATTTAGAAGGAACAAATGTAAAGGGAATGATTGAAGCTGGAGAACGCCTCGGGTTTGACACAAAAGGAGTCAAAGCCAAAAATTTAGAGTCGCTAAATCAAATACCTCTTCCTACCATTGTTCATTTAATAACAAAAGAAGGAATGTTCCATTATGCAGTTCTATATAAGATTAAGAATGGCGTTGTCTACCTCGCTGATCCTGAAGCAGGGTACTGTAGTTACTCTCTAGATGATTTCAGTAAGACATGGACCGGTGTGCTAATTTTGTTAGTACCAAATTCAAAGTTTGAAAAGCAACTAAACTCTGATAGCACAATGTCTCGCTTTCTAATGATACTCAAAGAGCAAAAGAACTTGTTGATTCCCTTATTCTTGGGTTCTCTACTCATCAACTTGTTTGGAGTGTTAGGCGCCTTTTATTTTAAAATATTAATCGATGATATATTAGTTAACCAATTAGTTCAGACGTTGCACATTATATCAATCGGAGTGATACTACTATACTTAATGCAAATATTACTCTCTTATTTTAGAACTCATATGATTTTATATTTAAGCAGACGAATCGACATAAAATTAATACTTGGATATTATCGTCACGTAGTAAATTTACCTCTGAATTTTTTTGAGACTCGAAAAGTTGGGGAGATAATTTCCAGATTCACTGACGCGGGGAAAATCCGGGATGCCTTATCAACTATAACTATCACATTGATGATCGACACAATAATGGTAGTGGCAGGTAGTGTTTTATTATACCTAAACAGTACAGTGTTATTCGGGGTCACTCTTTTACTAGTGCCCCTATACGTAGGAGTGATTTTAGGATTTCATCGTTCCTATCAAAGAGTTAATAGAGATGAAATGGAGAGTAGTGCTAGATTGACTTCATATCTTGTGGAATCCTTAAATGGAATTTCTACAGTAAAATCTTACAATGCTGAAAAAGAAGCAATTTTTCAGACAGAAAAAAGATTTATTAGCTTGTTAAAACATGTTTTTAAACGCGGCATGCTATCAAATATACAGAACTCAATTAAAACCGCCCTAGAATTAGTCGGAGGAACGATCATTCTTTGGATTGGCGCTACTCAAGTTTTGAAGGGAAACATGACAATCGGGGAATTAATAACTTTCAATGCATTATTAGCCTATTTCCTTTCCCCTATTGAAAATCTAATTAGTATTCAGCCCACCTTGCAGTCCGCGCTTATCGCAGGTGAACGTCTAAATGAAATATTTGATTTAGAATTAGAAAAAGAAAAAAATGAAGAGAATAAGATCTTCCCAAAACAATTAAGCGGGAAAATAACTGCCGAAAATGTCAGTTTTAAATATGGTACAAGAAAAAATGTATTAAATAATGTAAGCTTCTCGGTTAACCCGGGGACACAGGTAGCATTTGTAGGAGAGAGTGGTTCAGGAAAAACTACGATTTCAAAATTACTCATGAATTATTATGAACCACAAGAAGGAAGCATCTTCTACGGTGATTATCATATAAAGGAAATCAATCGATCGGCCCTCCGAGAAAAGATCGCGTATGTTTCTCAAGAATCATTTTTCTTCAGCGGTTCTATTTTAGAAAACTTGAAATTCGGTTTAAATAGACCAGTAACGTTCGAAGAAATTATTAAAGCGTCAAAAAAAGCGAATGCCCATGAGTTTATTAGTGACTTACCTATGCGTTATGAATCAATTTTAGACGAAAATGCATCTAACTTATCAGGTGGTCAAAGACAACGCCTATCTTTAGTTCGAGCATTGTTGAAAAAACCAGATGTATTGGTGCTTGATGAAGCAACTAGTAATTTAGATAGTACGACAGAGAGTAAAATAACGAACATGTTAAAAGAGTTAAGATCTGATGGTATTACCGTAATCATGATTGCGCATCGTTTAAGTACAATAAAGTACGCCGATCAAATCATTGTAATGAATAAAGGAACCATAATTGAACAAGGTTCTCACGCTGAACTACTAGCGAAAGAGAATGAATATTATCGTTTATGGAGAAATCAAACGCTTGATACAAATCAATTAGAACTGACTCTGAGCGCATCAGGAGAAAATAAATGAGTAAAATTTATTCCATTGAAGAACTAACTGATAGTGTAGAATTATTAGAAAAAAAACCTCCTAGATTTATCACGTTTTTCTTACTGTTTTTACTGTTAATCTTATTGATATTTTTATTGTGGGCTTTTACGGGAAATTTTGACGTGGCTAGTAAAGGAACAGCCTTTGTCCAAGGTCAATCTGGAGTAGGAATAGTCAAGAGTCAAGTGGCTGGTACAATACAAGAATTTAAGGTTAAACCAGGGGATAAGGTTGAAAAAGGCGACGTACTACTTCAAATCTATAATTCAGACTTGAAGACCCAGATATCCCAAACAAATGAGACAATTAAAAAATTAGAAATTCAAGTCGATGACTTAACTCTATTAAGGGACAACGTCGAAACTCTTAACGATAATTTTCCTGCCAATGTAAATCAAAAAATACAAGATGAGTATCAATCTTTTATATCAGGATATGAGTCTATTAAAAAAGAGAAAGAATATGAAATAACTAACGTTGAAAACAGCAAACAGTCTAGTACAGAGGATGAAGTGCTTCAAAATCTGATTACAGAAAAAAGTAATCTCCAGCAAGAATTGACTTATCTAAAAAACAAACTTACAGCTGGGACAGACACGGATCAAATAAATCTCATCCAACTTAAAGTAAATGACTTGACGCAAAGAATTCAAAAAAGAAAACAAACCGTAAAATTGAATCAAGATAAGACTGATAGAAGTTTGAATAATTTAAAAGAAATTAAAGCACAATCTCTAGAAAAGTATCAGCTAGATACGATAAATTCTATCAATCAGAGAATAGAGTCCTTGGAACAAGAAATTTTTAATAAAAATCAAGATGCAAAGGCGCTCTCAGTCCAAAATAAAGCAACTTTAATCAAATCAGAAAAAGAAGGGATTGTTCAATATATATCACCCTTTGAAGTTGGAGATTTTGTGGAACCACAACAAGAATTACTCTCTGTTATTCCTACTACAAAGGATAAGAAGGTAAAAATCTTACTTCCTGCAAAAGAAATGACGAATCTTAAAACCGGGTATAAAGTGAATTACTCTTTTAACCTCGAAAAATCAGATAAACAATCTGGCAAGTTGATATATATTCCAGAAAATCCTGTGTTTGATGAGCAAACTAATGAATATATATATGAATTAGAAGGAACAATCAATACAACAGAACCTCTATATGTCGGCTCAACAGGAAAAGTATCTATTGTGAATAGAAAAGAGCCGATTTGGAAATACCTTCTTGAAAAATTGAATTAATCTATTAAGAAACAATATAAATCAAACCTAATATTAAATGTAGAAAAGGGCATCCTCTTATATTTAGAAGGGAATGCCCTCAATTTAGTTAAGTAATTATTTTGAACCACCAAGACGTACTAAATGAATTACAATTAAAAACACCATTCGGCCGAATGGTGTTCCTTGCGCGGCGTTAGACGCGCCCACGTTTTTGGTTTTGGCGTTGCTCTTTCGCTCCGTGCCTCCCGTTAGAAAGGGCCAGGAACATAGAGATGCGTCGGTGAGCCAGCAGCTCTTGTTATCGGGCCGTCAGGGGGGCAGCGGTGCGATGAGCGACTTCGCCACAAGGCGTTAGACGCTCACGCATGAGCCCGAATCACCATTCCTTCTCCCATGCCCCGTCTTCAGACACGCCCCAATCCTCAAAGCGATACTTGATGAGCCAATGGACATGCATCACTTCATATTCGAATACACCTTTGGAGAGCTCTGAGACCACAAAACTGACGTCTCCATTCCCCACCACCCATGTCCCATATAGATATACGATCTTAATCGGACGCTCTTCAGAATCCAGATAGATCACTATACGAAAGTAGGGCGAGTTCCGTCCTTCATCGAACCGGACGACCTTCTTTCTTGTCGACGACACGCATCCACTCGGGACGTTCCATCAGTTCCGAGAACACGGTTCGGACGAACGAATCCAATCCATTGAACGCATAGTCATCAAGTATCCGCTCGTCCATCACGCCTCATCCCTTTCAGTTTTTTATAGACCGATTCCCGATACTTATGTGATTTACGCCTCGTCCAAAGACTAACTAGATAAGAATGTATACATGTATACTTGTAGATATGTATACATGTATACGTTTCAGAACGATCAGTTATGTACTTGAAGCGTGTTCGCATTGAAGAAAACCGTCATCTGTTTTAATCGTTCTCCTTCTTTCACCTCACAAAGGATATCCATGCTCACCAACTCGAATGCCTCAGGGTCGATGTCCATCCGTTCAGGAAGTCTTCTAAGCAATACCTCTTTCATCTCTTCAATCGTTTGTTGGTCCAATGTGTGATTCACTTGAATCATCCTCTCCTGTTGATAGCTCAACAATACCTTGAATCTGCCCACTCGACATCTTGGCTTGTTTCATATAAGCCCTGGGCTTGTTTGAAACAAGCCCAGAGCTTACGTAGGAAAAACGACCATTTTCACCAAACAAGCACTCATTTTTTCATCAACCCACTCAGCGCAAATACACATTCATGAAAAGACGGAACAACGTGATTTCTTTATGTCTTTGACTTCTCACCAAAACCATTTGTTTTCGCCACGCGAAAACATTCCTTTTCCCGGATCCGAATTCTGGATCCAGGCGAGAGCAACGCGAGTCGCCCGTCTCGTCAAAGAAAAACGCACGTTTTTCGTCCTCTTCCCGGATCCGAATTCTGGATCCAGGCGAGAGCAACGCGAGTCGCCCGTCTCGTCAAAGAAAAACGCACGTTTTTCGTCCTCGCCCTTACCGGACGGACCGGGACCGGTCCCCCGGTCCCACTCCATTTTATTCAACCCATGTAACCTCGCTGTTTCATGCTGACATATGACTCGTCCGCACCGAGGATGAGATGGTCGAGCACCGGGATGCCGATGAGGTCGCCCGCCTCATGTAAGCGTTCGGAGACGAGGATGTCCTCTCGACTCGGGCTAGGGTCCCCGCTCGGGTGTTGGTGACAGGCGATGATACAAGAGGCATTATTGAGAATCGCACATTTGAAGATTTCTCGTGGGTGGATGACACTCGAATTGACGCTTCCGACATGCGCCCGATGGACGCCGATGACCCGATTCTTCGTGTTGAGCATGATGACGAGGAACACCTCCCGGTCATCATCCCCGATAAAGGATGCCCCGATTTGTCGGGCATTGTCGGGTGATTGGATGACGGCGTGCTTGAGGGCGACCATTTCCTCGCGAACCTCTTGTTTGATACGGATGACCTCGATGATTGACGATAGTTCCATGATGGTTTGTCCCCTTTCGGATAAGCTGTCCTCAGAACGAACACCGTTGTGCGTCCTGTTGACGGGAACGCAGCGAGCGTCGGGAGACGGTGCAAGGGCGACCGCAGGGAGAGCCTCAAAAAAATGCGTAGAGCAAACGGAGGACCAGGCTTCCGTAGCCAACGAGCGAAAAGCCTTGCTTTGAGCCTAAAGCGAAGGAAGACAGGCCGGAGGGCGCGTCATTTTTTTGACGTCCCTTGCATCGACGACCAGCGAGCTAGAGTACGGAAACAGGACGCACGGATCACCAATCAGGAAAAAGACTGTTCAACGGAAATGGCTGTTCAAACAGAGCAAACGGAGTATGAAATAAGAACAAACGTTCGTTTTTTAGGAGGGTGATTTATTATGACGATGTACCACGATCGGGGTGAGCTGAAATGGATCCCATTCCTCATGCCCGAACATAGGGCCCTACTGACGAAATACTATAAGGAGATTCAAAAGATCGACATGCCCGATGTCGATGAACAGGTCCTATCGGTTTATGAAAATGTGTTGAATGACGCGATCTTTAGCGGAGAGATAGTGGAAGTGAAGTATGTGGAAGAGCGGGAGATGGACTAACGCCCTGGCGGTTGTTCGAAGTCTGCGTCACGAAACGAAGTATCGCTTCTCGACTTTTCGAAAAAATAAAAGGAAAAAGCGGATGTGCTCTTCCCTTTATCCATCCCATCTCTATTAGTACAATAAAAACGAGATATTAAACCAGCTTTAAACTTTTACATTTAGATGGGAAAAGTAAAAAAAGGTCAGTAATACTTTTAACACACAATTTACGTATGGATGATCAAATGAAGTTAAAAAACAGTATTGATAATTTTATGATAAAAACAATTACTAATGAATATACATTTTCCAAAAAGTGATAATTAGGAGGGATTCTTATCTTAAATAAAAGCAGAATAATAAAACCTGAAAATTTTGGAGAGATTTTTCTTTTTGAAAATCCTCATATAATTTATAGAGCAACCATAAAAGATTTTCAAAGTCTCATCTCTCAAGATGACTTCATTGACCTGGTCTATAACTTTAAAAAAGATGTAGGAAAGCTCAATCTATTACATTCAAATCTTGTTCTTTCAGACTACCGGCAATATATTTGGATAGATGATGAAAGAAAAAAAATTATTAATGTGGTTTTCGATGAAAATAATGTAATACAGCGTTTGTTATTAAAGCCTTTTATTCAATTTCCAGAAACTGATGAGAGACATACTAAAAATACTTATACTATGCCTATAAAAGACAAATGGTTTGTGTTTTGGGGAGGGACAAATGAATTTTTAAATTATCATTATTTGTATGAAAATCAAAGATATGCTTATGATTTAGTATGTGTTCACAATGGTTTGACATTTAAAAATACCCCCCAAAAAAATGAAAATTTCTTTGCATTTAACAAAGAGGTCGTTGCCCCCTTTCAAGGAAGGATAGTCAAAGTAATAAATGATGTAATAGACAATGTCCCAGGGGATGTCAATGAGAATGAACCTCTCGGAAATTACTTAGTTATTGAACACGAAAATAATGAATATAGTCTGATTGCACATTTTAAACGACTGTCTATAGATGTAAAAGAGGGAGACACAGTTGAAACAGGTCAAAAACTTGGGTTATGCGGAAATTCAGGAAATTCTACAGAACCTCACATTCATTTTCAAGTCATGGATGCAAAAAATATTTTATTTTCCACATCAATAAATATTAAATTTGAGAATGATAGTCCAATTCAAGGAGATTATGTTTATCCAATCGGTTACTCTGCTGAACATGAAAATAAAAAAATTGATGGTGCTGACAAGGCTGATATTGCTTCTTCATTAACGGATATGTTTTCATCTATTTACAAAGTAATTGGATCTTTATTTAAATAATGAATTATAAAATAAGTGAAACACTTGAAGGAGAATATAAAAAATCCCATAATGATAGCCTCGTGTAGAGTGAAGTTCCCACACAAAAATTTGGACGTATGACTCGCTATGAGCTAAGGAGGACCCCAAAGTATAGGTCGAAACAGACATAAGAACATTACATCAATAAAAATCAATATGTGTTGCCAAGACAAAGCTTAATGCCGGAATAATCTATTGTTAAATCTATGCGCAATGATCGACGTCCCCATTAATGCTCCGCCAACAAGGGAAGCGGCTCCACGTATGCTATATCTAGCATTCTCTCACCTCTGTTTCAAATTCTTTTGAATAGCGTATGTATTCCACAGCGACTTTGACTTTTGATTTCTTCAAGACGAAATAGTCCTAAAAGACTAATTTACTTAGGAGTTTATATCACTTCTCTTCATTGCCCCACTCTGTAATCGTCGCTTTTAAAAAACACTATTCGCTCGAATGTTTCCCTCGCGTGTCGCTACACACGCCGTCAGTCTTGCTTTTGATGTTGTCTTTACGCTCCGTGCCTCCCGTCAGAGAGGCAGCGGTGCGATGAGCGACTTCGCCCTAAGGCGCTAGACGCTAACGCATGAGCCCGGATCAACATACCTTCTTCCAGGCTCCGTCTTCAGAGACTCCCCAATCCTCGAAGCGATACTTGATGAACCAATGGACATGCATCACTTCATATTCGAATACATCCTTCGATAGTTCTGAGACGACGAAACTGACGTCTCCATTCGCCACCACCCATGTCCCGTATAGATATACGCTCTTGATTGGACGCTGTTCCAAATCCAGATAGATGACCACCCGGAAGTAGGGAGAGTTCCGTCCTTCATCGAACCGGACGAACGGATTCAATCCATCGAACACATAGTCATCAAGTAGCCGCTCGTCCATCACACCTCATCCCTTTCAGTTTCTAAAGACCGATTCCCGATACTTATGTGATTCAGGCTCGTTCAAAGACTCACGGAGGAAAAAATGGAATGTATACATTTCGAGATAATCAATTATGTACTTGAAGCGTGTTCCTATTGAAGAAGACCGTCATCTGTTTCAATCGTTCCCCTTCTCTCACTTCACAAAGTATATCCATGCTTACCAACGCGAATGCCTCAGAATCGATGTCCATCCGTTCAGGAAGTCTTCTAAGCAATACCTCTTTCATCTCTTCAATCGTTTGCTGGTCCAATGTGTGATTCATTTGAATCATCCTCTCCTGTTGATGGCTCAAAGATACCTTGAATCTGACCACCCGACATCTCGGCTTACGTAGGAAAAACGATCATTTTTACCCAACAAGCACTCATTTTTCCATCAATCCAAACATCGCAAATACACATTCATGAAAAGACAGAGCAGCGCGATTTCTTTATGCTTTTGACTTCTCACCTAAACCATTTATTTTTGCCACGCGAAAATATTTCTTTCCCGGATTCGAATTCTGGATCCAGGTGAGAGCAACGCGATTCTCCAATCTCTCACAGAAACACGTACATGTTATCCTTTTATCATGAATTTAAGGATTAAGTAATATATTTGCGACTTTTTGATAAAAATACATTACTAAATGTTTTATATATGTTACTATATAAGTAAGTTATATTATGAAGGGACGTGAGCAAATTGCTAGATAATAAATTAGCAATGTATAGGGGAGAAAAAAAATGGACCCAACAGCAATTAGCTGAAATCGTTAATGTAAGTAGACAAACTATAACAAACATAGAAAAAAACAAGTACAATCCATCCCTTATACTTGCATTCAAAATATCAAATGCATTTGGCAGAAGTATACTAGAAGTTTTTTCTTATGAGGAGGATATTTAAATGAATTTTTTAATCGCGATTTTAGGTGGAATTGTTTTAATCTCTAATCTCTATATAATGAATTTTAAGGAGAGTACGGAAGGTAATGATGAACGAGGGGAATTAATCAAATTAAAAACTGTCAACCTAATGTATAATATTCTATATATATCAATCGCCTCTGTCTTGATTTTAATTGGATTATCGTTTATTTCATTAGATGCAGGTGTAAAAATTATGTTTGCTGTATTTCTACTAGATAGTGTCGCTGGTGCCGTTTACCTTTATAATATAAAAAAATAAACAGAATAAGGTCACGCATAATTTACGATAGGCGAGACCTTAATCCCTATTTTAATATATAATTTATCTTCTCATATGTTTATTGAAGAAACATCACAAGGGAACATTACTCTTAAAAATTGATATCCGATACCAGAGAGACCTAAAAACATCCCAGGTATTTGCACATGATTTGTAAGCCCTGTTAAGAATTTTTCGTTTTTCTGTTTCTTTTCAATAACTTTCATGACTATCTTTTTTGAGATTTCCAGATGTTTCTCATCCTTAAATTCTTCATACGCTAAACAATACAATTCACTTGCACCTAAATCACCATGGCATAGTGAATGTGTATGACCGAGACCATTTTTTAACGTCGTCTCAAGAGCTAATTTTATTTCTTCGTTAACTGTTGTTTCCTCTGATAAATATTGATTCAATAAAATTCGACTGATGCCGATTCCCGCAGAACCATTGCACCAATGATGAGAGTTATATTGATTATTACGAAGATCGCACCAATTTTCTTTTTCTTAATTCATTAAACTCTTGTCGTATTTAATTGCTTCTTCAGCTACATACTTAAACTCTTCTATACTTGTATGTTCATATAGTTTAAATAGCGCACATGCGATACCACTAGTACCGTGTGAAAGTCCACCTAATAGTAGTTTTTCATTGTCTGAACTTTTCCATGCAATTCCTTCACTTAACCGCACTGAATGGTTCAAAAGGTGATGTCCGTATTTAATTGCCAGATTCAATACATTGGTTCAATTAAAACCTCTAGTAAGCAAAACGAAAACTGAAAATGAATTGAATGAACTTTCGAGGCAATATGCTCAAAGCATTGTACAACAAGGCGAGTTACCCAAATTTACCAGTGAGTCTAATTTAAAGGTAAATGTTGAGGCAAAGAAAATAAAAGAGAACATGGAAAACACTTCTGCGCATACAATTGGTCCAAATGAGAATAGCATAGAACAAAATGTACCTATGTTTTTCAATTTAGATGACCCTTCACTAAGTCCTTTCAATTGGTATTTGATGCAGACCGTGGATGGTCAGTACGGAATTACTGATAGAGGATTTGGAACATCTGTAGCATTGATTGACAGTGGTGTAGATATAAATCATCCATTGTTAAAAGATCATCTGGACTTAAATCATGCAAAAAATTATGTAAACGATAATCAAAACGTAAACGATGATATGGGACATGGTACTTCAGTGGCCGCTGTAATGGCCAATATCGCTCCCCAAACCAAAATTACTCCATACAAAGTTTTGGATAAAGTAGATGGTGAATCAATTTGGGTTCTTGAAGCGATTATTGATGCGACAAATCATCAAAATGATGTAATAAATTTGAGCCTCGGCACTTACAAAAATTCTAATATACATGATGAAGCTGTACTCATAAAGGCATATGAACGCGCAATCGAATATGCAGAAGATAACGGAACAATTGTTGTCGCCTTATCCGGGAATCGAGCTGAAAACTTAGACAAGTTGAAAAAATCGAAAACAGTTCATCTTCCTGGAAGTATTAAAAATGTCATCACTGTTTCAGCAACAAACATAAACACTCAAATTTCAAGCTACTCAAATACCGGTAAGAACGTTGACTTCACTGCACCTGGAGGAGATTTAGATGAGAAGTCAGGCCTCTTTGATTTGATAGTAAGTGCATATCCATTTTCACTTGCTCAAAATGAGCTTGATGCATATGTGGGTATGCCGGAAGGATACACATTGACTTATGGTACAAGTATAGCCGCTCCACAAGTAAGTGCCACTATATTAGTGGTAAAGTCAAGAATGACTCAACAAGATAGAAAGAAAGTCTCTAACAAATCTGTTATTAAAGTTCTCAAAAAATCGGTTATCGATTTAGGTTCGCCCGGACGAGATGACTTATATGGTTACGGGCAGATAAATCTACGCCAAACTCTTGACTATCTTCAATGATGTAAATTAAATTTCCGAACTTTCACACTTAGAAGGAGGCTTTGATTTTGAAAAAATTACTCTCACCACCATATGTCACTGGTTATTTATCTCTCATATTCTTCTTAATGTACTATTTCTCCCCTTCAGATCGGCAAGATTTATTCTTTTATGCTTCCTATTTGAGTGGATTTCTACTTTCAATAACTATTCATGAATTGGGACATGTATTGTTCGGATTGAATGTTGGACATCGTTTTTTATACTTCACCACAGGACCATTGACTCTAGAAAAGTCAGCGAACAAAATCAGAATAGTTCCTAACGTTAGTTGGATTGCATTCGGTGGTACTTCAATGATGCTTCCTTCTTCATTTGAAAAAGAAAAAATGATTAAAAATGAAATATTATATGCCATTGGTGGTCCGCTTTTTTCTTTATCGACCTCGATAATTAGCTATCTCTTATATTCAATTTCAAACTATTCATTCTTCTCATTCTTTGCGCTGATGAATATGGGACTGTTTTTAATAACAATATTTCCAACAGCTGCCGGGAGTGACTCAGATGGTTATATTATCCAAAAGTTATGGAAAAGAGACAAGGAGTCCATGCTTTGGATTGACCAAATGATTCGTAGCAAAGAACTTTCGAGCCCCCTCAGACCTAAACAATGGAATAAAGAGAGTATTAGTGCTGCAAAAAATAACCCCACTGATTCACTATCAGCTGTTATGGTGTACTACTATGAAATAGACACGAATAATTTTAATAATGCGAGAGAAGTAGTATTAAATAACTTTGAACTACAAATACCTGATCGAGTAGATATAAAGCTTGCTTACTTTACTCAAATGAGTCAACTCAATCTCTTCTTTAATAAGAAAAATGAGCTCGAAAAAATAAAAAGATTACAAGAAAAACTCTCTCCGTTAGAAGTTATTACTTATGAGCGCGGTAAAGCAATGATTGCATTTTTAGAGAGTGATGTATCAAAAGCAAAACTTCACTTACAAAAATCTGACGACTTTATCTCTCATGGTATTAAGAATTTCGGTTTTTTCTATGCCGAAGCAAAGTTAAATAAATTAGTAAGAACAGAAATTGATATTTAAATTATACTATTATGCGTTAAACTGCCTAAAGAATAGACAGACAATAAACACCCTATCTATCTTGATATACTCCCCAATAGGTAGACAGAGGAAATTACAAACCTGTTTATCAGATTGAAGGCACTGAAAAACTCAAGATGACCTCGTCAGACGGGCGAAGATCGACCTCGCTTACATATATTTTCTCGATTTTTGCGCCGGAAGATGATGTCATCAACCCGTCGTCGCTCACGAAGTTCCACCGTCAGCTCATAGACGATGAAGAACTCCTCGACAAACTGATCAAACACGGTCGAAGTCGCAAAAGAAATGGGACTGCTCAAGGGACGGACTTTGATCGTCGATGCGACCCATTCACGGGACAAGTACGGGCAGAAACCGATTGGACAGGCGATCATCGAGGATACAAAGATAGTGCTACAAGGAATCCGACGCAGCGAAAGGGCGTTTCCTGGAGAAGGTGGACGAGACAGATTTTGCCGCACAGCTTTCCTATGCGCTCACCTTCGCCGAGACTGTCAAGACCGAGATGTCCGAGTTGATGGTGCGCAAACACATCCGCGACCGGGTGAACCTCGAACGCGAATTTGCGGAGGATACGCACGTCGAACTCCGAGTCTCCCGGGACACCGATGCCCGGACACAAGAGCGCCGACTCCGCTTTTTTCGGTTACAAACATCATCTCGCGATGACAGAGAAAGGAATCATCACGGCTGTTGTCGTCACAACTGGGGAAGCTCCAGATGGCCCACAGTTGGCGAGCCACGTGGAAAAGAGACACCAAACCTGGCGCAGAGTTCGACCACATCGTAGGCGACGCGACCTATTCAAGCCGAGACATTTTGATCTATGCTGCTTCGCAAGGGTACAAGCTCGTCGCGCCATTGAACCCGCAAGTCTATCCGCCAGCAGCGAACCGGGGGACGAAAGGACATCGGAAAGAACCAGGTGGAAACTTACTTTTTCGTCATCGAGCTATGTAAACAGTGCCCGCTGCGCGAAGGTGTTACAAGAGCGGAGCCATATCAAAATCCTACAGCGTGTCTATAAAGTTGTGGGAACATAGCAATCAAATCGACTGCGAGCAGACCGATGATTTCAAGGACCACCGCCGGAAACGATTCGCCATTGAAGCGAAGAACAGCCATCTGAGAAACAAGCACCCATTTTTCCATCAATCCACTCATCTTAATTAGACATTCATGAATAGAGAGAGCAACGTGATTTCTTTATGCTTTTGACTTCTCACCAAAACCATTTGTTTTCGCCACACGAAAACATTCCTTTTCCCGGATCCGAATTCCGGATCCAGGCGAGAGCAACGCGAGTCTCCGATCCCGTCAAAGAAAAACGTATGTTTTTCCTCCTTGCCCTTACCGGACGGACCGGGACCGGTCCCCCGGCCCCACTCCTTTCCATTCACCCCATGTAATCTCGCTGTTTCATGCTGACGTACAACTCGTGCGCACCGAGGATGAGGTGATCGAGCACCGGGATGCCGATGAGGTCCCCAGCCTTATGTAACCGTTCGGATAAGTTGTCCTCAGGACGCACGGATCACCAATCACGTAAAAAGCTGTTCAAACGAGACAAATCGGGTATAAAACAGGAACAAACGTTCTTTTTATTTGGAGGGTGATTTTTATGACGATGTATCGCGATTAGGGTGAGCTGAAATGGATTTCATTCCTCATACCCGAGCACAAGGCGTTATTGACGAAGTACCATAAGGAAATCCAAAAGATTGAGATGCCTAATGTCGATGAACAGGTCATATCGGTCTATGAGAATGTGCTGAATGACGCGATTTGCAGCGGAGATATGGTGGAGGTGCGGGAGAGAGAGTAGCATTATATTAAATAAATCACAGTAAACGGTTTCAAAAAATCATAATAATGCTCTAAAAAATTTTATATAAAAGTAAATATAGCTTAACACTTAAACTAAAAATTTCAATTTTAGGTGCTAAGCTATATTTAAAATCCAAAAAATCAAATTTAAAAAACAATATCCTCAAATTCCAAATACTTAATAATATATTTATTATAATTATATACATTAAATTCCAAATACTTAATAATATATTTATTATAATTATATACATTTACAATCTTAATTAGGGATTTGTACCATTTTATAAATAACTTTATACTATAAATTGAAATAAATTCAATCTAAGGAGGATATCCATGAATAGGTCACTTTTAATTACTATCAATATTATAACTGGTTTAGTGGTTACAGCTCTTACTGTAATAGCTTTAGGGATAAGCGGAATGGCAGAAGCAAATCAGCCACTATCCAGTTATGTTTGGTTGACTTTGTTAGCTGTATGGTTAGTAGGCTTAGCATTACAATTTAAGAGTAGAACCAGACTAATCGGGTTACTGATAACATTCCTGCCCATTGTATATATTGTAGTTTCATTTCTTATCGAGTTCCTCTAACACTTAAGTATTTATTTCCTGTGTAAATGAAAATAATCGAATATAAGATGAACTGAAACCTGAATGACAGACACTCGATAAAAAGTACTCATTCAGTTTATTTTGCGTGCGGTCGAATCGATATAGTGAACCTATTCATTCAGACGGGGAAACGCATCCATAGGTTAAAATCATCTTCAACGAACAATCAGCTCAGGCAGCCAAAGTCAAATCCAAACGTGGGGTCGGTCTCGGACCGGTCAATCCATTACACGGGCGACTTTAATATACTGGCCGTCCTCGAGGATCAGGAAAAGAGGAGCTGTTGACCGAAAGTCGTGGGAAATGTCTAGAAAACGCACCGATCGAGTCCTTCTACTGGCATCTAAAAAATTTTCTTGACCATCGACTATTAAAACAGCGAACTCAAGCAATGGAATCTAAAAAATGACCCCGGAGAATACCGGGGCCATCTGATTGCCGTATAGAATTCGAGGCACTATTTATTAAACTGTCCGTAAAATAGGGCTCAGCTCATAAATCGGAATAAAGTATTTTTTAATATAATAAAATTAGAAAAATCCGAATCCAAAACGTCCTATATCCGTTTATCATGTGATATCGATATTAATGTTCTTTAACTGTTGGATTAAATGTTGTTTTATTACTCGGTCATTCACTTGGAATTCTGCTGGATAGTATTCTGGCTGAAAAATTTCTACTCCATCCTTGATCCATTTTTCTCTGTGAACAGAATGAGCTTTTTCTCTCGAGTAAGAACACTCCCTCCCTAACTTCAACATCATCATCGTCTCCAAACTGAAATCGACAGTAAGAACAAATTTCAAACGAAGGAAGATCATATTCATTATATGCTGATTCTTCTAAGCCATCATAACCACAAACAGGACAGATATAATCCATCTTTTCACCTCATGAATCAAATATTATTTAAGTGCATCTGGCATATCTTTAAAGTATTCACGTTCCTTTGACGCATTAGGGTGCTTAGGTTTGAATAGGTGCGAATAACATCAGTTTTAATAATAGAACAACATCTGATGATTAGTTTTGATTCAAATCTCAAGTTTAACTTAGGAAGAGTATCCACCCATTAATGCATTTCATCTGAATATAAGTGTAAAGTACCGTTCTTATATTGTGATATAAATTCCCAATTGTTACACTGACTCTGAAATCAGGTTTCTTTGTTAAACAAATACGAAAGGGGGACGTGATTTGAAGATTAAACTTTGTGTAGGTCAAGATCGATTCGATGAAATACAATCAATTTTGAAAGAAAAAGGAATAGAAGTGGACGACACTGCTGAACTCGTATTGAGTGAAGTGAATAATTTTATTAAAAGTTTAACCGTGAGAGATAAAAAAACCAGTGAGAAACTCGTTTTATTTGTAGAAGACATTATTTGCATTGAGTCTTACGGCGATAGTGTTGAAATTCAGACCAATGACTCTTTATACCAGTGCAATGAGCGCCTATACCAAATCGCAAACTCTCTAGATCCTCAAGCATTTTTACGCATCAGTAACTCTGTCATCATCTCCACCAGTAAAATAAAACAAATAAAGCCGACACTTTCTTCAAAATTCATCCTTACGTTAATTAACGGGAAAAAAGTTGATGTCACAAGAAGTTACTATCATGTTTTTAAAGACTACTTTCAAATTTAAAGGAGGAATATTTCTTGCCATTTCCAAACTATATCGTTGCTTCATCAATACTATTATCGATATTTATTGTCTCGATCGTTATTTACTTTCAAATTTACAAACGTCATATCAATAAAGCTTTAAAAAGTAATAATGAAAAACGTTCTACGCTTGCCCCCCCTTACAAAATCACTATAATCATGTCTGGTTTTATATTACTGATGGGCATTTTAATTAGCTATTTTGCAGGCTACACGAATGCATATAAGGACTACGAAAAAACGTTGTGGGAGTTCAAACCAACAGATGTGGAGACTTTTTATGCGCAAATCACAGAAATCGATAACGATTCCATAGTAGTTGAAGGAATTGAATTAAATAAAGAAGAATTTCAAGGTACACTCAATTACGATTTTTTTGAAGAACAAATCACAATTTATCAAAATGATGATGTTATTGGTCTTCCCGAGTTATCAAATGGAGATTTAGTCTCCATTACACTGTTAACGGATCGCTCAGGTAGTACAGATATTTTTAAAATAGAATTATTAGATCGTGAATGAATACACAAAAATTATTCGCGGATTGTTACTTAAACAGGCCATTCTCTAGTCACAGGAGTATGGCCATTCAAGCTTGTTCACTTTCTTTATTCTCCGAATCGAGGGATATCTTTCAATCAACACGTGAATAATTTGTTTATTCCATTCAGTAATATATTTATTAAAAAGAATCTAACCCACTTCGAACACCAGGTAATCAAGCAAGTACGGGGAATGCACAAATATTTGCTTTTGACGTTATCCTTATGCTACGTGCCTCCCGTTAGTAAAGTCCAAGAACATAAAGATACGTCATAACGAAAATTGGATATGTACGAGTATCCATCTTCGTCTACCTCCTCGATTATTATCGCTTTAAGAGCTTTATACACAAAGGGACGGCTTACATCAATTTATTGTTCTTAGATTATGTTCAAACTTCTCCTTCATCATTAAAAACGGGGCGACTAAATCGATTTCGACATGATCAATACCCTTCACTTTTTCTTGAGGTTATCCTATTTACACGAGCCGAGGGAACCTAATCGACAGTTCTTAGATGAAGAAATAAGTATTCTTCTTTGCCACCATTTATGTTTCATTGAAATGTTCCCTCTATATTTGGACGCTCTGCTGTATTTCGTTAGATTGTCCCTCAGTAGAAAGGTCTGCCTTTCTTAATAGATTGCTTTCTAACTGATGTCGTATTCCCACTCTCTATAGAAATAGACTCTTTTTAGGATCTATTAGACCATGATGTGCATAATACTTATTTAACGTTCCCACCCGTTTCTTTTCATTTTTTTAGTCTCTTCTAGCCATATTCCCCTAATTAACAAATCGTATTTCAGAGCCAAATTAAAATAAAAATCATTTATCGTTTACTACTTTGAATAATAAAGAGCTAATAAGATAGAAAATATGTGCTTATTTATGATTTCCATGTGCTTAGTAACGATTTTTAGGACTTCAATATGACATTTGTCACACTTAGATAAATGTCATAGGCCAATTACATCAATTCCATTTTTTTCTTTATTTACGGTTGATTACCAATATCGTCATATTCAATAATTAAATTGCCACGTGAGCTTCTAGTCAGGAGGAACCATCATGAAAATCAAACATCAAGCTTCAAGTAATTACTCTGAGATGTCGAATGGCTCAGAAACAATGCATTACGCTGCAGGTTCATGCTCTTGTTCATGTTCTTGCTCATGTTCATGTTCTTCATCTGCTTAATCGCTATGTACGCTCCAGGAATACGCTGTATTCCTGGATACATTTTTTAAAAAAGGAGCCCATATTTTGAACACTGCTATCTCCATTAAAGATTTAGTTGTTGAAAGGCCATCAAAAAAAATTCTCGATTTTATTGGCCAAGAAATTGAGATTCCTTCAGGTAGCATAGTCGCCGTGCTTGGAGAAAACGGAGCGGGAAAAACCACACTGATTGAGGCCCTATTGGGTGAAATACCTTTTGATGGTAGTGTGACACCCCAGATCCACCCTACAGAAGTCGGCATCGTCTTTCAAAAAAATATTTACAATGACATGTTGAAAGTATACGAATTGATTGAACTTGTAACAAATTACAAACGGCGTGATGAGGCATATTCTCGACTAATTCATTCCTATGAACTCGAGACACTCGCAAACCGCTACATAAAAGATTTGTCTGGTGGAGAAGCGCAACGTCTAACACTCGCGCTTACCTCTACACGAAATAATTCCTACTATATCTTTGATGAGATCACCTCAGGACTAGACTTCAAGAAGCGTGAGAAGCTCTTGGGCAATATAAAAGAGTTTACTCGAGGCAAGACGGTTCTCCATGTCACACATTACTTTGAAGAATTAGTAGATTGGGCGACTCACTTATTGATTCTAAAAGACGGTAAAATCATGTTCTTTGGGTTCATCTCAGCTTTTGAAGACATTTATTCACATCACTCTATCATCAAAATTATGGACGGCAAGCAAGAATTTCTTGATTCAATCGAATTAGAAAAAATCAAGATGGAGGATTCCCTCGGTTTAATCATTGAAAATCACAATCAGGAATCGGACTGGTTACGTAAGGTGCAACAACAAAACCTGGATTTCACCATTCTCAAGCAAAACCTGTACACCTCATTCTTATTGTGTAGTGAAAGGACAAAATGATGCTTACTCATTTGAAATTGAGCTTGAAAATGCAGCTCAGAATCCCAATCTCGATTTTCTTCTCCTTGGTGTTTCCTATTCTAATGTTAACGATCATGGTTGTGTCATATGGGAATTTCTCCATCGGGAACGGATATCGATTTGTTGATAAGTATTTTTTAATCAGTACGGCAATCGGACTTATTCCTATTGCTTTCATCAGCTTTCCAATTTGGGTGGGAGAAAGTATTGGGAATGACAGCTTGAAGCGACTAAAATTTTTCGGGGTCAATATTCGTAGTCTATTGATTGCGGACTTACTATCCTATGTCGTGCTGGCCTTATCCAGTATCTTATTTAACATTCTAGTGGCTACGGTTTTCTTTGATTTGAACCTCCCGACCATGGCACACCTCTTTAGTTACTTGTTACATACCATGTATCTGATGGTAGGCTTGTTTTTGGTTGGACTTGTTCTCGCTCTTTATGTGAGAAATACAAAGCTCTTGTTGCCTCTAGGGATGATTTTACTCTTTTCAATCTATATGTTCATCGGTGTATTTGTTCCATTTAACGAGCTCCCATCACCCCTCAGAAACATAGCGGAATTTCTACCAGTCAAATATTTAGCGAATGACTTTTTTAAGATTTGGACGAATGATTCACTCATCAATAAAACTTTCCTTTGGGTAAACACAGTATGGATATTCATCGCTAGTGGACTTGTCGTAGTTAAAACTATTTGGAATCGAGGAGAAATTATATGAATAAACAGGCACTAAGAGTCACTTTAGAGATTGTTGTAGGAATGATTGCTTCGGCAGTGCTATTTTATTTTGTCATCCGTTTCGGGTATACAGAAGCCGCTGCTAATAATGGTGCGATCACTTTCTTAGGCTTAGAAATCTTTAGTTTCGAGAATGGCACAGAGAGCCCAAATACGAACAATATGATGTTACTCGGCGTTGTGTCCTCACTATTGTTCGTCGTCCTCGGTGAGCTCATGTTTGGTCGTAAGAAAAAGACGTCTAGGAGAGCAGCATAATGATTCATATCAAAAATAAGGGTCTACTGCATGAACATACTGTTCTCTTGAACGATTCGTCCAATCTTTCGAATCGCGATAACAAGCACCTCTATACGCAAATCTTGCAGGGAAATGCAGAGTCCCCGATGATCTCATATTTGATGAACCTAAACAAACAGGGCTTGAATGATTTTAAAAGTATTGCTAAATTCAACGAACTAAACATTTCTGGTATGTATGGTGACTCGATAAAGTATGAGGAGATTATTGACGAAACGACCATCTTTTTACCTCAAAAGAAATTTAAGAAAATTAAAGAGTCTTTCTCTTCTATCATTTTGAAGCGAAGATCTGGGCGACGGTTTCATCACTTTGAAATGTCTATCGATACACTCAGCCACCTACTGAAGTATGCATTCGGTTTATCAGATGTTTCCCTCCCAGGCGCAAGGGAAGGAAAACATCGAATGTACTCTTCTGGGGGTGCTTTATATCCCATCTCCGTTTACTTGTATATCAACAACGTAGAGGGATTATCCAACGGCTTCTATAAATACCAACCAGGTTCACATACGCTTGCCCCTGTCGATACCGATACGATCAACACCGCCGAGTTCTTCGCTGGCTCGGGAATGGATATGCTAAACTCCTGTCTCAGTTTATTTTTCAGGTATGACATCAACCGAAACTACGTCAAATATGGTGAGCTTTCACTACTCAATTCGTTTGTAGAGGTAGGCGTCATGTCTCATAATTTTGACTTGGTCGCTACGTCCCTCGGATTCGTATCTTGCCCGGTCGCCGGATTCAATAAAAATCTTATCGAAACCGCTTTGCATCTAGATCAAGTAAACGAGCACATCATCTTCTCAAGTATCTGTGGAAAGGAATAACATATGAAAACTTTTATTTATCCACCCTCTTTAAGGGTCATCAATAACCAACATGAATATATCCTCCATAAAGGGGTCCTTCATCGAGACGAGCTCACCATCGATAAAGAAGAGAGTAGTATCCGCTTCATAGAGGACTTTAATCGCTTCATTACCGACCGTCGGATCACACTCAGTGAGCACTCAGATACGTTTGAAGATTTTACACTTTTGAACCGAATGGGCTACATAGATCAAAAAATTAACCGGCCAGAAAACATTCTAGTATTGGTCGAAGATTCAATTCATGAGTTTACCTCCACACAATTTTCTGGATTAGCGCGAGTGGAAAAACTTTCGACCATTCTATCTAAAGACTTGGTTAAAACGTTCATGGAGGAGAAAAAGAAACATTTACTCGAAGAAAAGACGGAATATTCCGCCAATTTCCTTCGCGGCTTTGATTCGGTATATATGATTGATTCAATGGCCAACCTTAATCGACTTCGTGCCTTTAATCGCCTTATGAACTTGGCAAACCTACAGAACACTATCGCCACATTTGATAATGAACACATTTTCATTACAGCCATTCATCACGGAGAGACCGGCTGCTTTGAGTGTTTAGAAAAAAATATCGTCACACGATTTGGATATCCAGAATACCCCATTGAATCCAATCATGAATCAACACCGAAAGCGGCTGAACTGAATATCATCACAGGAATCATTCAAAAAGAGCTAGAGAATATCAATATTTACGAACGTAGTTCTCTACTTGGGAATGTGCAACATTTTCACCTTCAGAACTATGAATATTCATTTAACACAAATCGTGTTCATGTGAGTTGTCCTTCATGTGCCGAGATGAAGAACATCCAATTTAAAGAGCAAACCTTACGCTCGATTAACATTTTGGAAGGAATTCTCCAGTAATGATCACAGTATATAATGACATCAACTATAACCGAACCCGCCAATCACTTCTTGGCGGAACCGTGACCGGTCTATGGAACAAGAATTCGTTCTTCCTTGGGTGTAACTCGCATCCCGTTCCACAGTATTTCTATATGACCTCAAACTACACAGATTTCTCAAAAGTCATCGAGGGCGCCCCTCGAGACGTCAACTACCACTTGAGTGGTTATGGGACCACATATAACGAATCATTGGTCAGTTTTTTAGGGGAAAGTGCAGAACGATTCTCCTTTGCGACAATGTATGCAGCCTATAAAGATAGAATCGTGAACGCCTCTTTTGTAGAACTTACCGAAACATACCCAACCGCATTGATTTGTGACTTAAATCTGATCAATGTTTACTTTGCACGAGAAGATGTTGCCCATTTCATCTCTGATGAGGATGTCTTGCAATGGGTGCCAATGATTTCTTTGTTCGATCCAAAAACAACTGTGTTCATCCCTCTTCAGATGGTAGTGATGTATGAGAAAACCCTTTTCGAGAACGAGAAAAGGGTCAATAATAGTGCGGTCTCAACGGGTACTGCCTGTCATGAGTCATTTCCTCAGGCCTTAGAGAATAGTATCAGCGAGCTCTTACAAATTGATTCACTCAATCTTTGGTGGTACGGGGGGCATACAGCAACAAAGGTAAACGTGAACATCGAGGATATTCTGACTAAATATTTCTCGAGTCAACGAAAAGCCGTCAAGATGTTCCTCTCACACTTCGATGTCAATTTCTTAGACATTTCCTATGACAAGCCTTTACATATTGTCGTATGTGAAATCACGACTAAGAATCCTGCATCACCTTTACCTAAATACGTCGTCGGCTCTCAAGCATCTTCTTCAATGGAGACAGCGGTTTACCGCAGTTTCTTCGAGTGCATGACAGTTGTAGAGTATGCATTGAACGTATCTTGGATGGATACCGATAAATTTAAACAGGTAACTGGCTCACCTGATAAACAAGACATCGACAATCTCGATGACAATGTCATTTACTACGCAAAATACGGACGCCCTGTTCTAAAGCATCAACCAGTCTCACAATTTAGTCATCAAAATAAAACGTCCGATTTATCTGACTTAATCCGCCAGACACAGTCATTATCAAAATTCGCCTGTTATCTGCCGATTGCATCACACGAGTTCCAACATTTGAACTTAGAGGTCGTGAAAGTCATTACACCAGAACTTCTCCCGATTTCACTTCCTTCTTATCCGCCATTCCATCACCCGCGTTTCAAACAGACAGGAGGGATTCACAATAGAATTCCCCATCCTTTGGCGTAGTATTGTATTTTATCTGACGGTCTTTCCTGGTGTGTTGTTGGTGTTGGCGAATACATTGAATTTATGGAGTAACATTCGAGAGCTATATCGATTCTTAATTGTCTTGACGCTAGTCGTCTTGATGAACATTTTATTGTTCTCAGAAATCAAGATGATCTATCTAGCGCTATCAGCGTTAACGTTATTGGCCGGGTCTTTCGTGTTCGAGTACTTTCAATCTTATCGAAACGTGAGGCTCGATTTTTTTAAGGATCGCTATACGTTACTTGCCATCGTATCGATTCTTCTCTATCCGATTGTGGAAGAATTGGTGTTTCGCTATTTTCTCTATCAGCATTTCATGAGTCTTGGATTTCCGATTCTCTATTATTTTTTGGTGTCCAGCCTATCGTTCACTGTGACCCACATGTTTCATCAGGGTACGAAGTCCATTTACAAAATCGTGTTTGCACTTGGTCAAAGTATCTTATTTTGGTACTCTCAAGAAATACTGTTATGCATCATCGTACATATGTGCTTCAACGTGTTCGTATATTTCGATAAAATGAGTCGTATTAACAAATATACCTAAGTGCCACGGCAAGGACGTTGACAATTGCGCACTAGAAGAACAAAATGATGCATTTTATCTTTTTATCCTGCTATAGTCGCCTAGGCTTACTATAACCAGATTAGATAGATGATTTAGAATCATAGTTCACTCAAAATCATCTTAAATACCCGTTAGATAAAGTAGATGATCTTACAGTTAATTCATGTTGACCTAACGATTATAATAGTAGTCAAACAAGCATGTATACATTCGACGTCGAATGTATACATGCTTGTTTATTTACAGCCAAATTCAAAGAATGGCCTCAAAAGTGATATCCCGTTTGACGTACACTTATTTTTTATGCTTTTACAAAGTATGAAAAGTTCCTACTGCAGAAATAAACAGCGTTAATTTATACAAAAATAAAATACTATTGTCTTAACTTGTAAAATAAACCTCTCTCTCTAATTAGGATTATTATATATTCTCTATTGGAGGAGGAGTGATTATGAAATTTTATAAATCAACGTGGTTTATCGTCCTAATGCTAATCTTTTTAATCCCTGTCAGACTCTTTTTGATGTGGTGGCATCAAAAGTTTACGAGGGCAAGACGCGTGTTAATCACAGTCTTCTTTTTACTGTTCTGGGGATGGGCATTCAACCTCGAAGAACCCCCAATCAGTGCGGAACAATGTGAGCAAGGAGTCGCTGAAGTGAAAGAGCAGCTTGCGAGTCTTCAATCAGAATATGACGATTTAAAGCTGGTGGTCAAAGACTACAAGACCGAGATCACATCCTTAACCAAGAAATTAGAGGACGCCGATAAAATCACGGCCCAAGCAGTAAAGGAAGCGGAAGCAAAAATGCAGAAAAAACACGAGGCGGAGCTTAAAAAAGCCATTGTGAACGCTGAGAAACAGGCAGAGAAAGAAGTCGCTGCCGCCGCAAGTGCAGAGACCGAGCAGAACACTGTTGCCGCGACCGAAAGTGAACCCTCGGTGGCTACAGAACCGAGCGGAGACGTCTCAAACGTCGACACGAACGGCAACGGGCAAGTGACAATCCAAGAAGCCAAAGATGCTGGATTCAGCATGCCGATCAGAAGCAGCCATTGGTTATATCCTTATATGCAGGACAATGACGGGGATGGCATGGTCGGAGAGTAATCATACTCATGCGACGGTCAACAAATAGAGTCAAATTGATCAAACACATCCTCGTAAAATCGAAGGATGCGTTTTTTATCCTGCTTCATCCTGTAATCTTTATACGGTGGTAACATCTGACTTTGAAACGTACTTCACTGTTGAGACTCACGGCTCTCCGATTCGCCTTGACGGACCTCATGTTTGGACATATCGTATAAGCTTACAAGCACAATAGGTTCTTCGTCATCTTTTCATCCATCGGTGTTCTTAATTAAAATAGCATCCGGCACGCCTGCTTCATCTCGATTCTCCTGATTATGCTTACTTGCTCTGCCTCTTCTTGTCTTTACAATCCTTTCAATGAAAAATGTACAGGTGGTCCACCGTGATGGTTGACGGCGTGACATTTGTATAGATGCGGGGACGTTTTCCTTGAAGGGTGATACGGGTGATGGCGTGATCTTCGATATACAAGTTCAAAGAACTCAATTCAGCCACGATGGATTTAAAGACGAGCACCGCGATGAGTTGAAGCCTGATGCATTCCAGCGGCACATGCTGATTGAGGAGGTTCGGGATTAATCGAGTGTTCTCCTTCCTCCATATCACACAGTATGTCTGTGTTCACGAATTTCAAGTCGTCGAACTGTTCCTATAGCCGATCTAGAAAGCATCGAAGCAATACCTCTATCATCTTGTCCATTGCCTATTAATCTAATTGACAACTATCCATCTGAATCATTTTATCCTATTGATAACCTAACACCATCTCGTATCCAAGTGTGGCGCATCATATTTTATTTCATGTAGTTCCTAGTGTTATTTCAAAAAATCTTGAGGCTTACACAATGAATATAAACATCTTTAACAGACATTTAATTTTATTTGTTTTCATAATCCTCTTTCCATAATCCTCTAAAGTATGATTATTTTTTATAAACCAAAAATTATCCCTCTATTTTCCATAAAAATAATGCATTTTAGTTTTTTATTGTTATAATATTACTGTATTATATTTCAAAAAAGAGGGATGTTTATGAAGAAGTTTCTAAAGGGTTATTTGCTAGTGCAGTAATAGTAGGGAGTCTGTTTTTTTCGCCAACTGACGGAGAAGCTGCTGATTGGAAATTGGTTGACACGTCAATCATAGGTAATGGTACAGTAGGATATTTGAATGGAGCAAAAGGTGGAAAGGCGAAAATCTGTTTGAAAGAAGCTTTCGGAGGAGCAAACGTTACAGTATATGATGATGATGGAAGTTCTAGATCGGTCATCAAAGCAACTTCGTTCTGGGGAAACAACAGTTGCTATACTTTCAATGTGAATCCATATGTTGATGGTGCAGATAACGATGCAGAATTCGTAGTAACAACTACACGCAACATAGTCGGAAATATTAAATTTGAATTATGGGATTAATAAAAAGCAGACAATCTTAACAAAAGATTGTCTGCTTTTTTGTTGGAGTTTAACATTTTTCAAATAAAAAAAAGTGCTGTCATCGTAATAACGAATAGAGATAGCAATGACCAACTAACAATTTTTCTACCTTGTTCGTTCTTAAAGAATAGATGAACTAAAGTAAAGTATATTAACGTGACAACGGAAAAGAAAATCATTCCTTCAACCACTTCATATAAAGTGTAATATTGATGCTGAATTATAAACATTAAAACAGATGAGAAGAATAAAATAAACCCATACGTATGTAAGAATTTTTTTGTGTTTTTTGTATGATTTACGTCTTCATTAGAATTCATATAAATCTCCTATTTACGTAATGATTTTTGTGATACTTCTACTTTTGATTTTATCACATCATTTAGATTTTATGTTTTTCATACGTCAAACCATATTACTATACATTCAATTTTATTGCGCATGTAGTCGATTGTAACGCGAGATTTCTCCAATTTCTTCTACATGTTACGTATGTCGATTATGGCGAAGCGTTTTTGTACTAAAGAAGACGGAAAAAATCGGTCAAACATTCTCCTTCTCTCACACTAAAAAAATGTCCAATGCTCACGAGTTTAAATTCCTCGTCTCCACCCTTGTACCGATCAGGAAGTCGTCGAAAAAACTCCTCCATCGTCTGTTGGACTGGTTGGAAATTATCCATCAAAATCTTACTCTCCTGTTGATAGCCTAATGATATCTCGCATCCAAGCAAGAATATCTCAGTCTAATTTACACCAATCCTGGTCTTGATTGAAGAAAACCAGGACTTACATAGGAAACACGATTACGTTGGACAAAAACCAGGCTATTTACCATCAATCAATCCATCAATTCTAAACATTCAATTACGAACTAAAAAGTAAATCCCCTCGAATTTTTATCACTTATGACAGATATGGGAATGGACTGATACAATTCAAGAAAGAACAAATCATGAAGTAGATGATTATTGCAACATTAGCTTTTTCACTACCTATATTGCTAGTAGTGATGTTAGCTGTAAAACTGAGAATGAGGGCAAGCTAAATGAAATTCGGATCAACAGTATAAAAAACGTTCGGGCACATATGATGCTCAACTAAATAGAATAGGAGACTAATTCATGTTTGAGATTGATAAATTTAATATTGTTTTTGATGTCACTAAAGAAACGCCACACTTTCAAGTCGATTCAACACACCGAATCAGATTTAGTATGGACGAGTTAAATCTTTTTTTATTAAAGGACATTCTAAAATCCATTTTTGAAGGTTCTCAACCACTTCATCTCATATTTGTTTCTGAATACATCATGAACAATGTCCGTTGTTCATCAAAATCTAAACTTGGCAGATATCTAACGATTCGAAACTGGAAAGAACACACCGTGGTAGATGACTTTTCTGAAGATGGTGCTGTTTACACCCTCATTAGAAATCTTAATTTTACAGAGGTCATGAACTATTGTACTCAAGTTTACAAAGGGAACACACTGGCTTATATCGCTTTTTACAACGAAGACTTCCTAATGTATGTGAGTACCGACGTGGTTGATATCGTTTCTTGGGATGATATCAAGATCCAGAACTTAAAGGAAAAATATGCTCCGCATTACAATCGCTATTACGACAATTGAGGGAATCAATCAGACTTCCTCGATTGTCGATTTAGATTAAAGTCTCGGAAAATGTTGGACTCACACTCACTTCTAACAATTGCTCACAATCAGGCACTCTCGATTGCATCGGAGCGTCTTTTTTGTGATTATTCATATGTATCCCACGTAGCATTAGTCACATTTGAAAGGTTCAAAGATGAGGTCGAACATCAAAATAAAAATTACTTAACTTTGCTGTTTATGAGCTAACTGAAATACATAGTGCCGTTAAAACCCCAAAACCATACTGTTCTCACTGACAGCATGAAATAGTCGTGCTTAAGTATTTGATAACACCTCATATTCGGCCTTGTAAAGCTAACAATTATTTTATAGATCCTGAATAGGGTATTTATCTAAATCAATGATATCAAACCCTATAAAGCCGGTGTAATTCGCCTCAGAAAAATGGAACTTGATTCCTGCAAATGTTGTTGTACTCTCAATCGGGACATTATTTAAACGTAGAGAAACACAATTTGATTTTTTCTCATAGCGAATGTTTTTACTCATTACCTGACTCAAGCTGAGTGTTTCAAAATCTAATAATTCAATTCCTACAACTCGTCCTAACTCATCACAATCTAATTCGAGAAAAGGATTCGAGTCTAGTTCCTTCGTTTCATGTATCTTGTACCTATAGTTTTCAGGGAAGAGATATATGTATCCCAACCTTAATTTTTTATCAAATGTAATTCTTATACTCATCTCATTACCTCTTTTTATTTTTGTTTTCACTTGATTTTGTATCAGTCATCATACACGATATTTTTGTCTTTTAGTGATAAAGCCTCCACCTTTATATGACTTAGCTATAGGTAGTTCTTAGCAAATGTCTGCCCATCAATCAGATCAACCATAATCCTGACTTAACAGACCTGACTTTTGAAATTTGAAATAGGTAACATTTCTCCTCGAGTACGAAACGGAATCTATCCCGAGTCTCATTTCTTAGGCAAACCACGGAGAGCGTTACTTCCGATTACAAATCAGCTTTTCTGTGTTTCGAAAGTATCCAAACACCCGGTACAATAAGTGTGCTCACCACTAGCCCTATTAAACCGTAGGCTAACAACCCTACACCCGACCACCCTCCGATAAAAGTTAAGAATCAGACATGTATACTTCAATTCAGAAATGTGATCACACCACTGCCTTTAAAACTGAGAATCGTTTCTAGAATCATACCCTCCCAAATTAGTCGAGAGTGATTTTTAAACTCTCACTCGATTGAATCAACCCCTCGAAGACATCATCGTTGATTTCGATAGCATTACACTCGATAAAAAAGTGGTCCTTATTATTGACTTGGAAATACATATTCGTTTTTGAAGTGATTGCATTAATCGCCGTCTGTTCAGGGTCTATGCATTTAATTTTGACCTGTCCGAACCCGTTCCTGTGAAAGCCAATCTCGCTGACAAAAACGTTGTCGTCTTTTCCTCGGTCGTTAAGTCTATATGTCGCATCTAGGGTCTCAGAGTAAGCAACCTCCTCCTGATATACATAGAAGGAGAGTACCTCTTTGAATGTGATGTGTGTTCTTACTATCTGTTGCTGCCGTACGCTCTCGACGATGAGTGAAATCGTCTCATGCAAGTAATCGATGTCTAACTTGCTAACCTCCCACCCATTCGCTAAAAATTCTAATGACCTTTGAAGTTCGATATCCTTCTTGTTCATTTTACTTTTACCCCTCTTGTTCATAAGATGTCATATACGCTCCTATTCAAGCGACGCATGTGGACCTTGATCACACATCCTGCTTAGGAAATCGCCCATTACGCAATCGATAAACTAAATACGATAGGCAAATCAAGACACTGGCAGTACATCCATAAATTATCCCACAGACTATGATTATCGTGTAAAGAGCAATCATCCAATCCAACGGATGAAGTCCTCCCGCGTGAATCGAGCTGTTAACGACATCATGAAAATAAATTATATATGCATATATCACGTTGATGACACTAAATACCCAAGAAAACATGAAGTATGTATCAAAATTCTTGTAACGTAACCATATAACCATCATCACACATAGAGGAACCGCATACCCTATCAGCTCATTCCAATACACTCTTTACACCACACTTTCCTTGACACTTGTTCTAAAACCTAGAAACATCATTGAACTTTATTTCTCAAAATCCTTATTTTCTCGAGTCAGTCCTTCAAACTCAGTGACAATGAGGTTGTATTAAATTCACTTGGTTACCGTGATTTTTTGATTCAATACCAAAACATAAAAGGATTAATATAGAATATTATAGTTTCTATTGTAAAAACTGAATACATCTATAGCAGGATTGCCTTCATGAATGAGGTTATGGTTCTCTTAATTGTATAAGAATACCTTTTATTCTTAAATTTTTATTTTACGAGAGGATGATTCTGTATGTTGGATGTTCTAGATTCTTTGAATTTTTTGATTTACGTCTTTCTGTTTCTCAGTTTAAGTAACCTCGTACACCTGGCCTTTTTGGGTTCGAAAATCCCCAGCTCGTATTGGATTTTATTTAATTCTTTTATCGTTTTGATTGGGTCCCTCGTCTTGTTATTCAATACGGGAATCTTGGTGGATGAGATAGGAAGCGAAGGAAACCAACTGGCATTCTACTCGACGTTGTGCATGATCGGCGCATTCATGATCTCGATTCCTTTTGCTTTTAAAAATAAAAAGAAGGGCGACTGATCAGTAAATACACTCAACCAGAAATCAATCTGATATGACATTCGAGCACGAAATAAATCAAGAGAAAGGTGAAGAATGAATGTGAACTTACGTAGTCAATTTGGAGATTCAAATGTCCTCACATGATGGACCAAACAACGGTGCCGGACGAGTAATCAGGGGCAGAGTTGTGTGCATCTAGTCCCTCTCGAACTGTTCAAGGTATATAAAACTCGGTCACTCCTCATCGATTTTACAGTATAAGAGGCAATGAATCTGAATATTTACAACATTAAAACCCTGGCCGTCAAGTATCGAGCTAGGGATTCTAAACAGGAAATCTCTTTGATAGAGTTACTTCATGACAATGAAATGGAGCTACTAACCTTTTTAGGGGACGTAGAGATGTCCGGTGAAGTCATTTACTATGTCAAATACTCAGACGGTGAAAAACCAGTCGTGACTCATGACAAGTCCGAACCTGATTTAAGCGAAGGTACATTCAGGTTGTTCGATTTCGTTCAACGTTGGCTGACCATATACGAATGGCGAGACTCCAAAGAGTTTAAAACAAGACGAGAATTCCTCAAGTTCGACTCCCTCTACGAGGGTCTCAGGTTTTTGGCCGCCCAGAAAAATGGTCCTATTATGCTAATTTTTCTGTAAGGAGCTTGAAGAACGGCTGGGTCCAGATTCACAAGGATTGGACGAGCATGAGGTTCTTTTCATCTCGATGGATTGACCCCACAAACGATGCGTCAAGAAATCATTCACTCATGACGAATCGTTTGTACCAGAGCACTCTTGTCACTTGATTCAACGATTTATATTGGCTCTTCTCTGAGAGGAGGAAGAGCCAATCCTAATGCTACGTCACACAATATTGAAATGGAAGGAGGTTATGGGATGGACAGTCGACTGGAGGAATTAATTCTATCCATGCAGGTCGGTGAAGTGAAAAAACTATACGATGAAGTCGGGTATGAGGTATTCAGTCACGAGCTTTTGTCGATAGCATTTTCAAATGAGAGTTTGACCAACTATGTGGTTCTGGTGCATCTGCTTCATGAAGACGAATCTCCCGAGCTACATGATTTGGCTTTTCAGGTTCTCACTCACCCTCTATGCCACATCGAGGGCGCCTATGCCTCTTCATTGATGCATGCTAAAAAGTCCTTAGATTTGAATCACTCCATCGATGTAAGGAGTTTAGAAAACCTGCTGTTCTTGAACACCGTTCCTGAAAAAATCGTCAGTGACCGAGATGCCGTTCAAATAGCCAAGAGAATTCAAACTCTCGAACCTGATAATGAGGTCGCCTCGTTAGTGCTTCGCCTCATCGCTCCAGAGGAAGATTGATACGGCATAGTCCACAAGTCACTCTTCCTCGTAGTTACCTCGTTGAGGAGATCGATCACGCGAACCCTGGGGTACCAGATCAAGGTGTTCACGTAAAGTGGCCCCCTCGTAACCCTTTCGGAAGATCCCTCTTTTTTGCAGCTCAGGGATTATCAATTCCACGAAATCTTTTAGCCCTGATGGCAGAGTCGGTGGCATAAGGTTAAACCCATCTGCAACCCCCAGATTGAACCATCGCTCCATCTCGTCTACAATCTCTTCGGGTGTCCCGATTAGAGTGAGGTGTCCTCCCCCAGCACTGATATAACCTAGGAGTTCTCTGAGTGTAGGTTCTTTGTCATGTACGATTTCCAATATGGTTTTATAACGACCGACAGGACCGGTAAATGAATCGATTGGTGGTAACGAAGGTACCCTCTCATCAAGTTCCCACTTCGAGCAATCTTCACCTATAAAGTAACTCAGTTGCTTGATCGCGTTCTCTAGAGGTAGCCTTTTATCTAACTCAAGCTTTTTTGAATAGGCTTCTTCTTTTGTTCGTCCGATATATGTAACAAGACCCGGAAATATCTTGACGTGGCGAATAGGTTTGTTCTGTTTTACGAGGTGTTGTTCTAAACGATTCCGATATTCCATCGCCTGCTTCAAGTTCCAAGAAACTGAATACACTGCATCTGCATATTTTGCAGCCAGTTCAATCCCTTGATCCGAGGCCCCCGCTTGCATGGCAACAGGCTTTCCTTGCGGGCTACTTGGTGTAGTGGAGGGACCTTTGACTTTAAAGTACGTCCCGACATGATCTATCGGTTCAATATTCTGTTCATTGATGAGATGGTTGGCCGATCGATTCGGGGAGAAATCGCCTCGATTCCACGAGAGAAGCAATTTATCCATCACTTCCGCAAACTCATCAGCTTTCTGATAGCGCCTCTCCCTAGAAGGAAGATGATCCATTCCATGATTCTCAGCCTCCCAGTCGGACATCGACGTCACTAAATTCCACCCTACACGTCCTTTCGAGATATGGTCCAGGCTTAATAACTGTCTCGATGCCGTAAATGGATTAGAGAAAGTACTTGAAATGGTGGAAACCAAACCGATTCGGTTCGTGACTTGTGAGATAGCCGTTAAATTTATCATCGGATCAAACCAAAATGCCGGTATTTCGGTCGAGGTGGTTGCAGGAAATGATTGATTGTCTGCAAAGAAAACCGCATCCAAAAATCCAGACTCTGCAATCCTAGCCAGTTCTTGATAATATGTGACGTTGCCGATCAACTCTATCGAAGATTCAGGCATCATCCAAGCGGCTTGGTGATGTCCACATCCATAGATTAGCACTCCTAAATTTAATTGTTTAGTAGGTGTCAAATAAGGTCCTCCGTTTCTATGAGAATTCTTACACTTTCGATATCCTGTTTAGAATTATTCTTTAGTTCATGGTCAATCCACCGTCCACTACCAAGTTCTGGCCAGTGATACCTGATGCTTCTTCAGATGACAGATACGAGACAAGTTGAGCAACCTCTTCGGGAGTCGTGACCTGCCTCAGGGGCGTAGTCCGGGCAATCAAATCGAAGACTTCGGGACTTGTCACTGAACTCGCATCAGTCATCTTTAACAACCCTCCAGATACTACATTGGCCCTTATCCCAAACTTTCCAAGCTCCGAGGCAAGATTGCGCGTAAATCCGATCAATCCCGCTTTCGCCGTCGTGTATTCATGGTAAGGCACTACAGGGTTTTGGAATAGGTTTGTCCCGATGTTGATGATACTCCCCTCAGATCTTTCAATGAATTGAGGGAGTACACTCTGGGAAACATTGAACGCTGCCTTGATTGTTCCGTCCAGTTGCTTCTGATAGTCGTCCCAAGAGAGGTGTTCGAATGCCTTCTGTGCCATCGGGTCAAACTTAAAATCTACTAACGCGTTGTTTACAACCACATCTACGTGACCATAGTGTTCCGTTGCTTTCTTAATTAATAAATCGACATCTTCTCGTCTCGTCACATCACCATAGATAGCTATTGCATGTTCTTCCCCTAACATTTGAACCAACTCATTTGCGGCTCTTCTGCTTCTATAGTAATTGATGACCACTTTGAATCCTTTCTCTACCAATACTCTGGCGATTGTGGCGCCTAATCCTCTGCTACTACCTGTTACAAGTACAACTTTACTCATCATTGTGATCTCCTTTTTGTCTGGATGATTGTATTGTCTATAAAAAAACACAACTTCTCGCGTGAGAGAAGTTGTGTACAAGCAAAAGATACATGGCAAAAAGGAAATGAATCCATTTGCGGATGCAGTCATGTTCACACTTCCCTACGCTAGTACTATCTAGTTCAGGTTCGAAGGGTTCGAGTTTTAACTCGTCTCAGTTCAATGAACACCCCTAGTGATGCTATTCAGTTCTAGCTCAATGTATAGCAAGAGGAAAAAAATGTCAAGTTGGTTGAATGGTATACTCTCCTCCTGGTTCAACAAAAGGCAGCTGATATAGAAAAATCGCAACCATCTGCAAATATAGGTCAGAGTTGTTCGTGACAAAATTAAGGATGTAATCTGTTCGACTGTTGTAAGATTCGACGATTACAGTCTGAAATTTCGACTTCTTCCCTTCAAATTCTCTGCGGTCTCAGCTAACTCTTTTACGAAATGATTCATCGTCTCGCTCGTTACAGACAACTGTTCAGTAGCGGCGGCGACCTCCTCATTTCCTGCAGTGCTCTCCTCAGAAATTGATGCGATATCTGAAAGAGCTTTCTGAATGACTTGCTGGTTAGACTTCACACGGTCGAATCTTGTTTGCATCGAATGACTTAACGTCCTCATTTTTTCAACACTCGTTTCCATCTCTTCAAAAGATGTCTTGGTCAGTTCGAGCGTTCGTTTCCCGTCTTCAGTTGACTTTCTGCTTTCTGTGAATACGGCGTCCAGTTCTACTGAATTGCGTTTAACGTTCGTTGCGATTTCTGAGATCTCGCTCACAGACTTAGAAACGTCATCCGAAAGAGTCCTTATCTCGGCAGCGACGACTGCGAATCCTCTTCCTTGATCACCCGCTCGTGCTGCCTCGATTGCAGCATTGAGTGCAAGTAAGTTCGTCTGTTCCGAAATTTGACGGATCAACGTTACGAGCTGCGTTACTTCATCCGCTTGTTTCTCAAAATCTTTTACTTGTACTTGTGACTGTTGAATTTGGCTATATATACGAGACATTTGCTCGACCGCCTCCTCCATGAGACGCTGACCCGAGACGGTCGCGTTCCCAACAAAATCCGCCTGATGGCTCACTTCATCACCTTCTTCGGCCGCCGAGCTGACTAAAGTAGAGAATTCATTCATGTGTTCATGGAGTCTCATCGTCAATGTACTTTGATTCTCAACCCCACTTGCGATTTCCTCCATCGTATAGGCAATTTGGCGAGAAGCTTCGTGCACCTCTACAGATATAGCAGCAACATTCCCACTCTCTTCACTGACGGTCTGAGAGGAGTGTTGGATGCTTGCCACGAGTTCCTTTAACATCTTCGTCATCTTCGTCATCGAACTGGTCAATCGCATAATTTCATCATCGTTCTTCAAAGTGAGTTTACTGATCACGATCTCCGCCTCACCCAAATCTCCGTTTGACACATGGTTCGCTACTTCCTCTAACACGCCCATAGGTTTAAACTTCCAATCTAGGTAACGCCAAATAAAGGTGACTGCTAATACCATGAGAACCATTAAGCCGAAGAGTATTTGAGGCGCCATCTCCTTCAGTACCCCGCTCGAGATGGAACTCACCTTCGAAGCGTCTTTGTCCAACCCAAGCACACCGATCACTTTTCCGTTGTGTTCGATCGGCACCAACACTGAAACATAATCCCCAAACTCATCATCATGAATTACATCCGTGGCGATTTCTTTACCATTGTATGCAGCTCGTACATTTTCTATCGAAGTCGAGGACAACTTCTCCCCAATCGGAGAGGCCGCACCCGCCTCTGCCCCATCAATCATGATACGTGCTTCTTCACCCTCCATCGCCACTATATAGGCATACATGACTCCGATTTGCTCTCGGTAAGCGTTCAGCTCTTCCCTGTATTTCTCGTACTCCTCATTCTCGCTTGGGTTGGCGGCAAAGTCCTCATAAGTTGAGGTATCCATGCTTTCTGTGTATCGTGTAGCATCATCAATCATCATTGATTGGATCGTATTCAAAACGGTGTTCTTAGATCCAACATATTGAAAAACTCCAAACAAGACAATAAATAGTAAAATAAATCCCAGCATTACTTTTAATACACTTGCTTTCAACGTGCCGCGTTTCTTTTTTCTCATTCTCGAAAACCTCCTCTTTCCAATTTAACTATCGGATGATTAACCAAAGGATTGAGCGTTATTTTTTGAGAACTCAAAAGTGAGTGTATTCGGAATATATAGAATATTATTCGATTCGAAGCTAACGATAGGTCTGGATATTTGTTCTTTTAAGATTATTTAATTTGGTGATACGAGAGTTGTATACATTCGACATCGAAATGTACACAATCCTTGATCGCTTCGCGTACCTTGTTTTTGAATCAAAAGTACGGGAAAATAATACAAGACTGGATTACTGTCTGTAGATTATGTATACATTAAAATGTAAAGTGGTGACATTGATGCAATCAAGCGAAACAAAGGTAAAATCATTTCGTGTCTCTGAAGAAGTGACAGAACATATTCAACGTCTAATGCAAGAACGACAACTAACGACGAATCAATTGTTCGAAGAATTTATTCAATTGGCTGATAAACAATCACCAGATCCATTAATCGATGAAGAAAATAGTGTACTTGAAACTACACTTAATCAGATCGCTTCACTCTTTCAAGAACGAGCGCTTCGCTTAGAGAAGCAACAAAAAGAAACTCAACGCATGACAATTCAATATGCTGAAACGATACGTGAACTTGAAGACAGTGTTGTGAAGGAAAGTGAAGAACTTCATCGAGAATATGAAGCTAAAGTCATGCAACATCAGGAAGAGTTAGAACAATTTCAACAGCAATTGGACCAACTACATACAAATAAACAAAACTTACTAAACACACTGGAGTTGGAGAAACAATCAGCGAAAGAAGAGTTGAAGGTTCATAAAAAGACAATCTTTGATTTGGAAGGGACTATTCGAAAATTAGAAGAGAGTCAAACACAATTAAATCGTCAAAACCAGAGTTTAATGGATACTGTAGATGAATTAAAAAGTAAAACACGTCGAAGTGATCAACTCGAAGAAGAGAATCAAAAACTTCACTTAGAAGTGCAACTTCTTCGACGCGAGAAGGAGACGCTTGAGAAATCGATGAGTGAGCAGATAGAGTTAGCTGTTCTAAGGGAACGAAACAAATCATTGGATAAGTCCTAAAAATTAGTAACGCACTTTATTTTTTTGCCTTAAAGAGTTATTCATTTTCAATAAACAAATAACCTGTATGAAGCAATTGGAGTTTAATCTACAAACATTCGCTCCAACATCAATAACTTATGGAAAATGAAAATAATAAAGAGGAATCATTATATGCATTATATTACTAATGTTGAAATTTTATTTGAATCCAATTCTTCGGGAGAACCCTTCCCACTCCATGAATTAGCAGAAAAGCAATCAACACAATTGGTAGAGATACTTGAAGATTCTGATGTAACAGGCAATCTACATTACATTATTACTTACAATGGTGGTCATCAAAAAAAATTATTCTTCCAAAAAATAAACCTAGCGGTGATTGGGGCTTTGAAATCGAAGCATTCCTCTACAGGTGGAAACTTCTTTATGAACTTCACTCACGCAGATATATTGTATACGATGAAAATAACCAACCAACCACAACAAGTAAATTAAGTGAGTCAGAATATCAAAATCTACTAAAAGATTTTGATATATATTTCGATTTCGATTCTGATTTCAGACAAAACTTGTTACAAACCAATACTTATTTTGATCCCTTTTTAGATGAGAAAGTCCTTGTGAAAGAATCACTTACAGCTTTTAAGAAGATTATCTTCGAATTAGATTTAGTGTGATTAAGTGAGGAGAGTAGTTATTTTTAGCTATCATAAATCGAAAACTAAACCGAGACTATATAGTCTTACGTATCCATTCTTCCCGACCGAAGAGAACTGTTATTACAAACGATATTATTTGGGAAGATTTATGAACGGTTATATAAAAAAATTGGAGACGGTACACCTTTTTAAATCTACTCTACTTTGTACGAGGCCTTTGCTGACTTACTAATGCCAGAAGACTATCGAGAATTTATCGCGTTATCTGAGAAAGAAGTGATTGAATTGTATTGATCTACATGGGAAATGGTAGATGGTATTTCAAAGAACGAAGGACAAATGAGATTATATTGAAGCAACGACTCTGTGAATTCTAAAAAACCATGTTGAGCCAAGGCATATACTTTGATCACTTCTTAGAAAAGTGGATCAACATCGAAAGTTCTTTAGGAGTATTTAGACGATTATATCTACAGCAACAAAGTAATTCCTAACATAAAGGAACTAAGAAAGAATCAATTTTTAGCTTTCTCTTAGTTCCTTTTTGTATTTATTCTTTTAAAAAGTCTTTTCCACTCATGAGAAATATCTAACTGTTTATACTCAATAAAGATTGCGTATAGATTTAAATAATGAGTAATCTTGTCTAAAAATACGTTACTCTTAAAAAACCATTTGCTAGTCTTGACTGTGTAAATTCTTAAACATTTTATTAAGAAAATCGTTGTTTCGATACTAATATTTTTAAAATTTACTAATTGATTCGCTTTTATGATGACATTTGATTTGAAAGAACTTTTGGGAGATTAGAATCACGTCTCTTTATAAACATTCTCAATGCTCTCCATATTTCCTCAGTCTATCTGTCAGGGAGAATATCATAGGGCGGGGGCAGTTATTTAGCTTATCTATAGATTTGCTATATGCTTTCATTAACCTTAATTCTCCGTTCATGTTTATATTTATCGAACTCATACATAAAATTAATAATGAAATAGATAAGCAATCACAAAATTTGTCTTAAGGAGTACTCTACACACATGAAAATCGATTCACTAATTGAATGCTACTTTAGCTTTGTTAAAAGTTTCTCAAAACAAGAGATCGCTTCTTCTTCTCATTTTAAGCAAAGTAAGATATACCGAAATTACATGATTTCTGTTTTATTTTATTTTATAATCGTCGTTTTAATATTTGTTGTCTCATTTACTCTAGATGAAACATTCAAAAATACAGTTCCACTTATAATGTTGTTACCTTTGCTGGTCATCACATTGTATATCAAACGATTAGATCGAAGCCTTGGGGTGTTGATAGCAAATCATTTTAAGGAGAGAGATAAAGCGGCCTATGCAACCTTTATTGAACTTCTTAATACAGAACATAATATTCGGTGCTCCAACGAAGTTAGGACCTTAATCACGTTAATAAAAGAAGATACAGAAAGAAAATACCCCACTAATTTTATAAATCTTACACCATTTTCTTTTCTTCTTGCTCTAGTAGTTGCAGCATTCAATTTTTCTTCTTTTAAGGACAAAGGTACATGGTTTGTCTTCATTCTTATTTTACTTATCCTCCTAGTTTCTCTACATTATATCTACAAAAGGCTTCGGGATATTATAAACTACTCAAAACGTGAATTGAGACTTGAGTTATGCAAAATTCTTGAGGAGATGCACTTAAATCTACTCATTCAAGAAAATAGTCGTGAAGCACCTTCAACACGATCACTGAAGTTATTGAAGAAAGCAAGACGCTATCGTCACTTTTGAACAATCATAACTCCATTAATACCCAACTTTTAGTGCCCCTTTCCATAGTTACTGCTTTTCAACCACTCTCTCCTTGTTACATGTACATGAATACCAAATATCTATGTGATTATCCCTGATATAACCCATAGAAAAAGGAGTACGATTCATTTCTTTATGAAATGAGCCGTACTCCTTTTCTTAATTCAACTTCATTTTATGATCTCACACGTAAACCGCGCGCCTTGAATCGATTACGCTTTTCTTCCAACCTTACTTTCATATCAATAGAGAACGCACTTTCGGGATTAGTATAGGCTCGGCGTGCAGCCATGCTGAGCATTTTAGCCACATCCTCTACCCGGTCCTCTGATAACTCTTTAGCCAAAGAGCCGACAAAGTTGCGTGCCTCCACTCGATTACAAAGCGATTCGGGGACCTTAACGTCATGACTCAGAACAAGAGCCAGTTGAGCTGTCTCTTGACGATAACTTGTCCCACCAAATTGCATACGATCTTGTTCACGCAATAGTTCTTGATAAAGTCGCTCATGTTTCCCCGTTGTCATCGGTCACCCTCCTCTTCGTTTATTTTCTTTATTATATACCCTTTTCCTGAAAAATTCGACTTAAGTCATGTACATTACAAAACGGGTCGTTCCAGGTCATGTTTGACTTGTACTCCTCTACAAGCTCCAGGAGTTTGTTTTTATCGCAGAGCTTCAACAAATTGGTGTTCTCGAGATCTTCCAAGTCCTTCTGACGAGAAGAAAAGATTTTCGTACACGCCAATAGTTCAATGTCTGGGATATATACATCAATTGCTTCAAATAACCCTTCAATCTTATGTCGAAATCCCACTTCCTGAAAATCTTCACGTGGAGGGAATTGAATCACACCCTCGACAATTTCAATTTCATATTCTTGAAGTGCATCTTTCAATTCTGTTGTCACGACACCATCTGTTACTCGAATATCTATATCTCGAGTTGGTCGATACACCATTTCTTTACTCATCATTTCAATGAAGAGAAGGATACCTGAAGCACCTACTACAACAAATTCGACGTGAATATTTTTCGCGGCACAAAACGTATCAAGGACGAGCAGGGTGTCGATGATATCCTCAACATCTTTGTACTGATTGGAATAAGACATGATTGCCCCCCGATTCACAAAACCTTACGTAAGCCCCGTCAACATATCGGGTCTACGTCTTGCTTATTTTGTATTCAAATAGGCATTGAGAGCCCGACGAATAATTTCATCTTCAGACACATGCTCTTTTTTAGCAGCTTGTGTTAATCCGATATACAATGGATCTGTTAAATCTGAAAAACGAATTTGTACCTTCATAGGTTTTACAGTAGGAGAATCAGCTTCAATGACACGCTGCTCTTGACGCTCGATCAACATACGCTTCACTTCACGCAATTCTTCACGTGTCATCTCATAAACTGTTTTATCCCCATTTGCTGTGTAGTATTTCTTATTTTCTAGTAATGCGAGCTTTGGGTCTTCTGGCCATGATAGGAGTTCCGCTAACTTGGTCGCACTAAAATCTTGTTCAATCGTTTTTTCTAAAATATTTGGACCAAACGTATTCCAAAAAGAAACGAAACGATTCACTTGAGAATGAGACATCCCAATCTTCGCTAAGAAGTCTTTCCAATTTCCCTCTTCTTGTTTAAATTCCTTTTTTGTTTCCGGATCACGGAACAAGCTATTTGCATGCGCAAGAATACGACATTTTTCGACAAAACTCGTCGCCTGAATCGCATCAATGTGATTATAGTATTGAACAATGCCTTCCATATCTTCGGGCAGTTTTTTTGTGATAATACGAGAAAGCCCGGTTGCTGGTAAGGATTGATACGGATTCGTGATGGTCGTCGTTGCAGAAAATTCTTTGACCGCTTCCACTTGATCCGTACGATTTTCACTAGATTGTGTACTTTGTTTCACCGGTAAATTGGCACTGAATGTTGAAATTTTTGGAGTATGTTTTTTTCGAGGGCGACTCATAGAGAAAGTACCTCCTGGGCAAGTTGTAAATAAGCATCCGTTGCGGGACTTTTATGATCGATCACTGGTCTAGATTCCCGTTGTAGGGTTTGTACCTTAACGGCATATGGAATCGTTGTGAGAACTGGAATCCCAACCTCTTTCCCGAGTTCTTCAAGTTCCTCTACCGTCGTCGTATCCCCTTTAGAGCGTGCGCTGACCATTGTCGGTATAAACGCTGCGATATGAATATCTTCTCGGAATCGTTTCATTTCTTCTAACTCTTCAGGAGCCGAGTATACCGCATCCATTGAAAACTTTTGCATCTGTACAGGCATGATAATTCGATCTTGTGCGACAAGAGCGCAGCGCGCATAAGGGTTCAACGCTGACGTCGAACCTGGACAATCGATTAAACAAATATCAAATAGTTCATCTAGTTTGGCCAACTCTTCACTGAGTCGGTACTCATAACCAATTTGACTTGTTAAATCACTCGGTGAAGCAGAGCGTCTTGTCGGAACTAAGTAAATGGTTCCAGTCTCATATTCACAAGTGACGATGACTTGTTCAATCGGTGTATAAAATGGATCGTTGTCTTCGAGTAGACAATCTAATAGCACTTTCCCTTCATAGTCGTTCGTCAGACCTAATCCATTGGTTGAAGACGCCTGATCATCGGCGTCAATCACGAGTACACGTAAGCCATCCCGTGCGTAGGCATGAGCTAAATTGATGGTCGTCGTTGATTTTCCGACTCCACCTTTACGATTGTACAATGCGATTTTCTTCATGACTGTTCTCCTTGTTCATCTATGGCTTCAATTATATTGTCTGATACAGTTCGTTCAATCATTTCAGCTAGTAACTCACTGACACTGCGATTGTGTGCATGGGCATACTGTTGAAATTGTTCCGAAAGATTGCTTGAAATACGTGCGGACAAGATCGAAGATGACTTTTTCTCTTGCTGAAAAGGTTTCACTTTAAGGGGTGTATGGGTGTTCCCTTTTCGAAGATCACGGATCTGTTTGACCGTAAGCTCTTCGACCTGTCTCCTTTCACCATTAATATATAGCCCTTGCTCAACGACCTCGTTGACATTATCGAGATACATGAGTTCAAAAATTTTGGATGCCGGTAGACTTGTTAGCGATGATTCAAGCGGATGCAGCGTCTCATAGGCTTTTATATATCGTGAGGCAAGTGAGGCGGACATGGAGACCGCTTCTAAAAACGTCCCCCACTCTTTCTTGTCATGCATCTCAGAACGGGCGATCACTAGACGTTTCCCAATCTCAAATACGGAAATGGTTTGTACTTTGGCGAGTTCATTGATTTCATGAACGAGGTCTTCAACTTCCTTTGAAATTGGCAGCTTTTGAACCAGTGAACTAATATTCGTTAAACCGCTCTGATAAGGGTGTTGCTCACTCGGTTTGATTTTATGAATGTTACGATTTCTGGCCTTCATACAGAATCACCTCTGGCTGTTCGGATCATATGTGCCAACTCTCGAAACGGTTCAGATAACTGTTTTGATTCTCTGGAGCGGTATTGAATGACACTTTTTCCGCTATCCGCTGCTTTTTCAATAAATGTCGATCGTTTGATGATAGGTAAAATAGTCAACGATTCAGTCAACGCAATTTGTTCCATTGCTTCGAAGTATTCTTTATCGGCTTTTAACGTATGGTCCATCGCCACAGGCAAGACCCCGGCAATCTCTAAATCAGGATTATAGAATTTTTTCACCTTTTGTACGGTGCGAATGGTACTTCCTAGCTGATCAAAGACAAGCTTTTTCGGCATAAATGGAATAATGGTCGTATTGGCAGTCGACAAGACAACTTTTGAGAGTTCGTTGATCGAAGGAACTGAATCTAAGATGACCCAATCAAATTCATCTTCGAGCGGTGCAATCATATCTTTTAATAGGAAGAGCTTATCTTGCTCAGAAAGTAAATTGATCAATCTTGCATTTCGTTCATTTGAAGGAAGAAGACTGACATGATACGTTTCGTCATCAAACAAAATATCTTTGATATCCAAATTTCGTGTATGTACATCAAACATGGTCATATATTTGATCGTATCGGATTCTTTTAACATTAGTTTGCTAAGAGAACCCTGAGGATCTAAATCGATTAGGAGAACACGTTCCCCTAATTCGCCTAATGCATAGGCCATGTTCAAGGAACAAGTGGTTTTACCTGATCCACCTTTCGAAATATAAAACGTTAATATGTTCATCTTCTCTCCCCTTTCTAAAAATAATGATGGCATAGTATCCATTGAAATTCAATATTTTCTCTGAATGAATAGTGTTTTTTAATAAAAAAACATGTATACATATTGATGATTTTTGTATACTGAATCCTCAGGTTGTATACATTTCGATGTCGAAACGTATACAACCTTTTCTATAAATAAAAAAGATGTATCTGCTAATGAGATACACCTTGTGTTGTACTTAAATGACGTTAAACCACTTGGGCTTTCAATTTATTAATACGATTCATTTCAAAGGAGTCTAATTCTCCAATCGCTTCATAAAGAAAAGTAAAATAATCTTCAGCCGCGTCTAGAAGTATAGAAATAAAGTATTGTTCTTCAATTTTTAGCTTATTATCATCTACTGAAAACAAAAGAAACCGAGAATCAAGTTTTGACATTTCTATTGTGATCGGTTGATTTGGGAAAGAACATTCTGCTTTCCCTGCATTTTGATAATCTTCAATCAGATTAATTAGATATGGCCACAAACTACTTATCTCGTCCCAGAAACCATACGGGATAATTACTTTCCAATCAATTTTAATAAAAATAACGCCATCTACATAAAAAAGATCCTTCTCATCCCTGAATTTTTTTAAAGACTTCAAGAGGTTTTTTGCGTCCTCCCGATTGTCTTGAATCGATATATAGTACTCATCTGGATTGAGTGCAAGATCCCTTAGATCTTCAACATCTCTTTTCAAAAGAAGACTCTCAATCTGTAACATCTCTTTCAAATTATCACCTTATTCTTCAGGATATAATTGACGAACATGTCCTTTTGTAATTCCCAATCTATATTTTACACCATTTACTGTTCCTTTAATTTGGAATGTTTCAGCCGTCCCTTTTTTTGATAAAGTACTTCTGTTTTGCTTTAGTACTTCTGAGGCAATGTTTCTAATTTCATCAATTTTTGTGTGTTGATGAAAGAAAGATTGTTTTGAAGTTACTTTCCCTGCCCAATAATTAGGGTGATGTCTTGTCAGAATGTGTTGCATGTCAGTCTTTAAAAGTTTAAAACTCTTGTTTCCTGTAGTGTATGTCAATGTTTTATAATTCTTTAAAGCATTAACGACAATTGATGTTGGTGCTGGAGCATAGGATTTGACTCCAATCTTTAATACGTTCCTGGATGCAACTTTAGATACGGTAGCTCTGATAATAGCTCCTGTGATTGCAATTACTAATACTCGGATAGCTGAGCCTGCAGAAATTTCGTAATCATCGTAAAGTTCATTTTCTAAGTCCTTAAATGATTCAACTTCAATAGTATTGTCAATGGATGTTGCTGTACTGACGTTTAGAATATATATGAACAAACTAATAACCAATGAGCATACTATAGAAAAGAAGGGTTAATTATCTAATGTGGCTTCTCAGAAGAAGAATACAAAAACCATATTCTTATGAATTAAAAAGATTAAATAGAATGAATAAGAATTAAAGAAAGATTAATAGAATTAGGAAAAATATAAGTCCGAAAATCCTTTTGACACCAACGTTTTCGAGAGATAAAGAAGACTGTAAATATGTCAGATATAGTTTCTTTTATTCAGAGGGACTATTTTTTTTTTCATTTCGTTTTTGATAAATCATATCCATCAGCTAATTTTATTCGCTATATATATGAAATAAACACAATTGTATTTGATTTTTTTCCTAAAATGTAAAATATAAAAATGACCTTATGGAACACAGGTAATATACGATGCCTTTTGATGGAATGAATCAACGACGGATATAGATTCTGGATGTTTTCATACAATTTTTCAAAATGAGGCATGCCAAAAAGACCATCATGCGATCGTCAATTTTCCCACTTTATGTTTTAGTTGTTGATGAAGGTAAAGAATTGGCTCATTGAAGAAGAGTTGATGCTCACTTGAATGAATTAAGTCTTCACGATGGTGAAGAAACGCTTGTTTCAAGTCAGTCAAGACTTCACGGAACGCTAATGCACCGAACGTATCACTCATTGAATAGAGAGATTCACGGCTTACTTTTAGTACATCGAAATCGAAGAACTCACCAACGCGTTTACGCAACTCGAACCAAGCAATTTGAGCATCTGAACGTTCTTCTTCTCGGATGACTTTACTGTCTTGAGATTTGTCTAACGTCAATTCAACGAGGACTGGACGTGTAATATCTTGAACGCGCTTTTTAAGCGTGAGATTGTGCTTCACCACATTTAAGAAATGACGGCTGTCCTCTACAAGGGACACTTGAAGGAACTTCAAACGATCCATCATCTTTTGAATGGCAAGTTTGTGGCCACAGTATTTAGGCAAGAAGCCTTTAATCTCGTCATAGGTAAGGATGGCTTGGTCATGTGATTGAACATGGATATCTTTTTCAACTTGTACGAGTGTACGTAACGCAAGACGCAAAGCATTCACGTTATCAAGCGTGAGAAGTTCGGAAAGAAGGTCATGCCAAATAGACGTGTACCCGGTCTTCGAAACGACAGAGGATCCGTCAACAAAAAGATCACGATAATTCTCAAGATAATCGGTTAGTTCAATCGAGAGCACTCCAGGGAAATGCCGGACAAGCCGCAACAAGCCATGGCTCTCAAATGTTTTTAAGTTATTATGTAAAGAACGGACAGACGTGTGAGCGGAAGAAGCAAGCTCTGTATCTTCCATAAATTCAATCTTCCCTTGGTCATCTACATAAGAAAGAAGTGTGAGAACATGGCGAATCCGTGACTTTGTCCATTTAAAAGAAGTGAAGCATGTAGGGATGTTATAGTGATGCTGTTCATAGCGATAGTGATCAGCTCGTTTCGTCCAACGAGTTAAGCCACTCATCGCGACGAGTAGTTTGTTTGCAACTAAAATGTGACGGTTTTTGTAAGCCACGTACCTACACCTCCTCTATCCTAAAATATGCTAGTTTTAGTATCTTGTTCTTTCGAGATAGTGTCAAAGTGTGGGTTTGGTACGATGTATCGCGACCAAATTTGATGAAACGTTGATGTTAAGCCATTTTAGAGCTATAAAAATGTGTCATTTCAGTACGATGATTTGCGACCAAATTAGGAGGAATTGCTTAAGAAAGCCATTTGAGCGTGATTCAGAGTAGAAATTTCAGACGAAAAGTAGTCAAAATGTCGGTTCAGTACGACGGTTTGCGATCATTTTAATAAAAGTGTCGTTTCAGTACGACGATTCACGACCAAAACAATCGAAAATGCGGTTTCAGTACGATAATTTGCGACCATTTTTAAGAGACAGACACTTAAACTTTTTTGGTTTTTCATCAAAAAGTTGAAAAGTGTCGTTTCAGTACGACAAATTGCGACAAAAACCAATTAAATGTCGTTTCAGTACGATGATCTGCGACCAAATTAAGAGGCGTGTCATTTTAGTACGCAATTTGCGACCAAATTCAATTATAATGTCGTTTCAGTACGCACTTTTACGAATCATTTCACCCTAAAGCGAACAATTTAGTAAAAATGTTCTTTCTAAATTACTCATAAGTGTCATTTCAGTACGACAAGCTTATGCAACTAATTAAAAAAATGATTTTGTCCAAATCGCATAAATGTAGTTTGATAGGATACAGCTGATAATTAAATACTGGCACTCACCTGTATTTAATCATCAATCCACCAAAAAACGTTCCATGTGAAACATAAACTATAGAGTAAGCTTAGAAAAGAAGAAGCCTTCAATATAGTAGGCTTCTTCTATGTTTTGTTTCTATTAAAGTAGCAATGTATCGGGATGATTTAATAACTCCCATGATTCGAGCGGGTAAAACGTGAAGAAATAGTAGTCGCCCGAACGATGCCAATCTTTCAAAATAAATTCATGTTCTTTAATGCGATCAAGATTTGCCTCAAGTTCCCGCAAGTTCTCTGACTTTCGTGATTTATTGAAGCGAATCGAATAAGTAAATTGACGCCAATGCCGACGAACCGGGCTCTGCTCCCCTGTCTGGATGGAGGCGATTCGTTCCTTTTGGAGCACGAACGCCAGGTGATAGGCGAAGCTCCCCTTCAGCTGTTCGATTTGCTCGCCGTATATGCTGACGACCTGTTGCTTGAGCAGGTCGTCATAGACCTCCTCTGCCACGGTGACGACCACCTGGCTGTCAGCGAGGGTCGTCGCATTCTTGATCGTGACGGATGAGAAGAGCCCACGGATGAAGAGGTCCCCATCGTCGTTATGGCCCGCGACCCGATAATACCCGAGCTTCATCAGGCGTTTCGTCGTCAGGTCGTAGCTCTTCCCGCTCTTGTTGGAGTAGAGTTTCTCGACCAGGCGGACCAACGGGAAGATGATTTTCCTACTCGTCTGGAACGAGATGTCACGGTAGGACAGTATCTCGGTGAATGCCTCGAAGTCCTTCGGGTCAAGGTCGGGTACTTTCCCGTTCAGTTCCTGGATGAACTCCTTGCTGACCAGGACGGAGAGGTTCTGTGGGACCCCCTCCTTGTACTTCGGTACGACCGACTCATAGTTCAAGAGCTCGAGATTGAGCTGCGATGCGTCATTGAGCTTTTCATCGAGTTGATCGGTCTTGTTCTTGATACGGTCGGACATCCCGAAGAACGGGATGTCCACCGCCAGTGTCGGAGAATGATGGGCCACCCTCTTCGTGGAATCGATCTCCTTCGCCACCTCACCCAGTATCATCAGTACATCCGTCTTCAATGTCGTGGTCTTCTGATTCACGGTCTTTTGAGACCAGTATGGATAGGTGTGGATCAACTGGTTCGGGTCCTCTGCCCAGTCCTCAATCTCGGCGATACAGAGATTCATATAGTCCTCGATCGTTTTCACATGAAACTCTTTCTGGAGTCCCTCGGCACCCGCCACCTTGACATAGGCGGAGATCATGTCATGTTTTGCCCGGAGCTCCCTGTTGTACCCACGTGACTCCTGGTAGTTGCGGACTGCCGTCCTCACCCAGCGACGTTTCAATTTCATGAAAGAATAATAGCGTATCTTCTTGTATGCGCTCTCGATGTTCTCGAGCGCATAGTGCTCCTGGTATAGCGCTGCGACAAAACCATTGATGTCAAATATAGAGACGCTATGGAGGATTTCCTCCATACCGTGCTGTTTGATAGTATTAACCGCTTGAGAAATGATGAGTTGTTGGGAGCGGCTATTGGAGTTCGAATGGTTCTCCATGCTGATCACCTCTTCTCATCTAAATATAGCATAGCACCACGGGATAAGACCTTAAAAATCACAACGTTTAATTATTTCAGATACCGTAAATTCGATTATGTGCGCCGGCGCACACTTTTTTATGATGCGGAGAAGACGAAAAGTGAATTATACTAATATTGTAAGATAGAAAACATTGAAACTTATAAAGGTTTCTTCTACATAGAAAAGTTATAAAGAAAGAGGGAACATCATGAAAGAACATCTTGGTGTGTTTGATACATATATCGGTAAGGGTGCGAGACAGCTGTCGTGGGACGTCGGTCTGAACCCTGATCTGAACGAGAGCAAGGCGAAGACGTCAAACATCACGAAGCGACTCATCGACCGTCACAAGGAGACGGTCGAGCATCTGGAGGACGGGATTGAGGGACGATTGATGGTAAAGTCCGTCAACCTCAACAAGAAAGGCAAGTCTAAACAGAACACGGTCCTCGAGGTGATTGATTTCCTCTCCTGGGTGGAGACGGGATGGAAGGACAGCGCCATCATGAGATGTCTCGGGGAGACGACATACCTTTCATGGTGTACGGGGAGAACAAGGAGGGGGATACGTTCTGTCTCGGTCCATTGCTCTGGAAGCCATCCGATGAAGAGGTCCAAGGTCTTAATTCCTATTGGAAGATGGTGACAGACATATTGACAGAAGGGGTTCAGATGTGGGAAGCCACTTGGGGAAAGGAAATAATCACAAAGAACAACCTTCCTGGGCAGAGGGCGCACAAGATGGTGCATATAAGACCAAAAGCGAACAACAAGAACGACGTCACGTTCCTTCCCGACGGACAGACAATCACCAAACAGGGGCTCTGGTTGAACGCAAAATACGTGAGCGATATCGTAGGACCACTCTTCGAGATTCGAAAGGATGAAATCAATCTGAAGAGGGACATGGTGTCGAAAGGAATCGAGCTGAACGAGACGGATTTGGACTCGTTGAAAGGGATTGTAACGGAGAATGCTTACACCCCAGAGACCTTCGTGGAGGCTTGCAGGCAGGTCATCCGAGATTTCAATTTGGACTGGATCAGCAAAGACCTGGTGGAGAGTCTCGACTATAGGATCTCATCACCATACATCCTCGAGAAAAGGTACTTGGACAGCCGTTCATACATCGAGGAGGTCATCTTGGGGACCGACTATTTCAAGATGGAGGACACCCCAATCCTTTCCCATCCTTATGCGTCGAGGATGATTGCGAAGATGAGGGACGGTTGGAGAATCATCGAGATAGAGACGGACTTCTACATCACGGAACGCGCGCTCTCCAAGACCGGTATAACCGTTCGTTTGCAGGAGTCCTATCGCGAATCGGTCCTCGATCAGATGGAGACCGGTCGCTTCTATACGATAGAGCAACTCGTCGACCTCGTGGAGAACGACCTGCTCGAGGAATATGGGTTCGATGAGAGGGTCTATGAGGGGATTCTTAGGAGACAGGGGAAAATCTCCAATGTGAGGGTCGGGGAAACATATCTATTCACTAGCGGGATGAGCCGAAACCTTCCTCAATCATTGATGGATACCTGATGAAGCGGCGTCCGTTCCTGCGGTTGTCCAATCTACGCGAAGAGATCGAAGACACCTACGAAAAAACTTTCGGAGAGGGGGAGCTTGTTTCATTGCTAAAAAGGTCGTCCTATTATTTCGCCACTGACGTCGATATGGTGTTCGAATCGAAGGATGCTTATCTGTCTTACCTCTACAACGTATGATGTCATATGGGCCCTTCAAAAGTGTGCGCCGGCGCACACTTTTGAAGGGCCTTATATGTGTCGACAAGTCTATAGTAACGAAGGCAAAGGTTTAGATAATGAACTTGATTAAGAAGTGACTACAATTTTTGTTGAGATGAGTACATAAACATCTCAAAATTAGCTCTGGTAGCATATTGGATGTCAAGATTTAAGTGGGGCGAACAGGACTAATTTTGAATTTCTTTAATTAATAGAGAATATTCCTTCGACGTCGTGGGCTATTTTGTGGAATCGTTTCGCGGAAGATACCTGGAAAGACCCTATGAAAAAACATGTAGATGATAAGAGGCGGATATATAAACTTCTTGAAAACGATTAGATGACTTTGAATGTTGATTCGCGATTTTATAAAACAAGCGAAGGGTCAGGCGAGCTTTCAACGGAGACTTTGATATCTGTTAAGAATAGACATGATGCATTGAATACACACTCGTGGAGTTATACATACATGAAGAATCAACTCAATCCTGATTAAGAGAAGAGCAATTCTTTTCACATCAGATCTGTACAACGAGTGGATTGACAAATATAAAGAAAACTACAAGAAATTTTAGAATCTTACTGTATTGAATATACTTGTAGAAAAAAACTTTTAAGTCTTTTTCAAATATGGCGGGCACAACCAATCGATACTAAAAAATCTTTCAAGAGTATATTAAATTATGACAGGTTGAAAGAAGATAGAGCATCAAATGGTGAAATGAAAAAATCACACTTGGATCTACTCGAAACGAATAAAATTTCTGGATTTTTTGAATTGATGATAAATAATCACTCCTCAGAGTTAAAAGAGGTCATTAGATACCCTCACAAAAAGGGATTTTATGACCTCTTTTGTTAATTTGACACTGAGATAAATAATAATTTATTTTGAAACGATTTTAATTTATTTAATTTTCTTTGGAAAAAGAATAGCAAATTATGATTATCTCTTTAACACATGAAGCGGGTACGCAATGTAGGATACAGGGGGATAACCTACGTTCAAATGAAGCTATTATGTATCATAGAAAAGTATATTCTCTCTAATAAGATTAAATTAATCAAAAAAATAAAAAAGAGGAACAAACGGTACTAATTCCTTTGAAAATTTTAACCATAGTAAATTAAAACCAATTTTTAACCCTTATATTTACATGTATAGATTTCTTTGGAACAATGATGGTAACGCTTTCGGAATGTGGTGGTTAGTAATGAATATTTGGCTTTATATGAAACCGGTATTAGCACAGAGGGTTCTTCTAGTGTGGATAATATTGCATATAGGTGTACCTTCCATATACTTGTGTAATCCTTATGCCAATAACCCTCTTGATTTCAGTGCATCTTTGAAATACATGGCTCTCTTCAGTTACATTAGTAGTTATTTATTATCTGTCATATTGACATATAAGTTGTTTTCAACCTATCGAGACAATCCATTCAAGCCGATTAAAAAACTCGAACTATCATTATTTCTAGGTGTTTCCGTTATTCTTCATTTAATAAATTTGTCACCTATACTTATATATATTGTATTTCTTTCCGTCACATATATTGACTTCAATTTAATTTTATTAATTACTGTATTGAAACTTTATTTCGCTTATTTTTATACTCTTTCGTCTACCTTTGTATTTATTGGAATTTTCTCAGGCGTTGGGTTCTTCAATTCATTTATAAACTCTTCTCAGTTTATTGTAAGAAAATTAGTGATAGTTCTTATGGTATTAGTGATTTTAGTCTACGAATTTATACTGTATATTTCTAAAGCAAATATGTTGGGGTACTTCAGTGAAGTCTTTTTTTCGCAAAACGAACTGATTTATTGGATATATTTATTTACTCCTCTTTTTTTAATCTTAATACTCCCATTAATATTTTCTAGGCTCAAGACTGTATATAGAGTCATGGCCATGATGGGAGGGGTGATCATCACTTCTACAGGCTTGATATTGTTTATGCCTGATCCTGTTGAGGAAAAAAAGGATTTCGAACTAGATTTTTCTATCGATTCATCAAATGAATCAATTAATACCTTAAAAATATCGACTGATTTAAACAATATTCCTGTACTTGATATTTTAAATTCCAAAATCAAGTTTGATGAAAGTTATAACTTTACTGGTGATTTGAAAATTGAATCTAACCAAACGGGGAAACATAAAATAATTTTGGCCGCATATATGAATGTGGATAGCGTGAAAAATGATAACAACATTAATCAAGATTACGTACATAAAAATAATGTGTTGATTATAGATATATCTCGGAATACATCAAAATTAACTATTAAATATTCATACACCCCTAATATTGATAGGTTGATTACTGAGGAGTATGTTTTCTTCCCTTCCTATGAAGCATGGTATCCAAGGAACTATTTTGATTCCTGCACTAAGGAGGATAATTATTTGGAGATTGACTCTTTGAACTCAGAAATTAATATTAGTCCGAACATATGTTTTGGAGTGTTTTCAAAAGGTGACTTCTATCACAAAAATGAGGTTATTGTTCCAATAAAATGGTCTGGTTCTTTAGATAAATCAAAAATAATTAAAAAAATTAACAATCAAGTAACCGAATCACTATCAGAAACAAATAAGACTGTTCAATCTGTGTCTAAATTGGTTATTGAAACGAAGTCTGAATATAACAGTGGTCAAGGAGAAGACGATGTTTTTATTAATGGAGGAGTCATGACGGTTAAAATCGATCCTTTTATACCGTTACAAGATGTTTCTATAGAACAATGGATTATAAACCTAGTTCAAAAAAAATATAATGATAAAAACTAGCATTATGCATTTAAACGATAGATTGCCAGTATGTGTCTTATTACGAATCGGTAACCTGGGAGAGGAGGGCAAGCCTATTCTATCTTTTTCTAATGTAAGTACACTTTCAAAAAAAAATATAAGAAACATTACAAATTTAAATTTTGAATTTGTAAAAAGCTCGCTTGTGATTGGTGAATGCGATGATGAATTGGATTTATTGATATCGCTTTTAACGGGAACACAAAAATTGAGCAGTGGGAAAATAGAGGGAAATATAAATAAACTCCCTTCTGTGATTGATTTAAGGAACATGAGTCTATTCAAAAACATGAACGGGAAAAAAATAAGTAAAATTTTCAAAATTGACTCTAAATTAAAGAATGATCTTGAATCCTTCTCACAAAAATATTCTACTGACTTTCAAAGATTATCAGGGTATGAAAAATTTGAATTACTTTGTGATTTGGCGGTTAAAGACGGAGCCGAGGTTATATGTTTTATCAATCCAGAGAATCATCTTAACTATAAGGAGATTGACAAGTTTCTAAGATTGCTAGACAAAATCAATGAAAAACAGTGTGAAATTCTACTATTTACGACGAAAGAAATTTGGAACGAGAAATTGAACTCTTTTGATTGTTTTTATTTCTCAGAAGGTATCCTAAACAGGGAAAGGAGGTGAGAATATTGATTATCAACCAACCAAGTAAAAAGAAAAAGTTACCAGTGGTGGCTTCGTTGCTATCAGTGTCATTACTTGCTGCATCTTTGGCAATGGCAGCAGGTACATCAACTGCAAGTATCCGCCCGGGATCTTCTTCGGCAACGGGTAGTACGGTTACAGCTACAGGTTCATCGGGGAGCTTGACTGTTTCTAGTGCCGGTCCGACGTATTACGTACAGGGGTATGCTAAGCGTTCTATCTCTTTCTTCCCGGATACTAATGCAGCTTCAATTACTGCGTTACCAGCCAGAACAGTGACTACCGGCTTCTCGGCTACATCAGGTAACAAATACTATTCAAAAGCAAATACTCAGTCTGGCGCTACATCAATCTATGGCGAAGCGAAGACAAAAGTTAACTAATCTACCTAGACATCGGCCTCTTTATTGAGGTCGGTGTACTTTCTTTTTAAAGTGAGGTTCTTATGAGCAATAGTATACTTAACGAGTTAATATTTTTTTACTTCAAACAAATGCGGAAAAGCATATTTTATTTAATCAGTTTGATGTTGATTCCGGGAGTCATGGTGTTTAGGTTGCTTGATAAGCTTCAAGATACGTACGTATATATGCAATATCCCGAAGTTCTCAGTGGAATGATTATCCCTATTCAGGCTGTCATGTTACTTGTCAGCGTATATATGTATAGGCAGACATCCGAACAAGAACAATATAGAAGACACATTACATTTCCGAATATGATGTGGATTCAGTTTCAACGTATCTTTGCCTTGCTCATTACTCATACGTTATTTTCCATTCTCTTTATTGTTATAGGACTTATACCTGTTATTCTTTACTTTTGGACGAATGGAATATACACTACTCATTTTTATCAACAGCTCATGATTCATTCTATAATGTTTTATCTGCTGCCACTTCTCATAGCAGCTGTATGGGGAATAAACGCAGGACTCTTTTTCGGAAAGATGAGAATTGGAATCGTAATCCTTTTTATGTGCTGGGTTCTACTCGGACCATTAAATACAGAATTTTTCGATGATTTTTTCTTTGGTCAGGGTTTTAATGAACTACGATCGTTTTTTTTCATAGGTCCACTTCAGCCAGAGGTTGTTTACTATGAACTGACTGGATACTTAAGTGACTTATCTTTGTTATGGAAAAATGTAGTGATTTTATTTGTTCATTTTGCGGTCACTTTGTTAATCATCAGCAGTTGGGGCATCAGAACCAGTCAAAAGGTTCGAATGGTTCTGACAGCTGTTGTGATTTTAGTATTTTGTATAATAACCTCACCTTTCGCATTGAAGAATGGACAATTGGTTTTTGATCGCTCTTTCGACATGGAGACGAAGAACCATTATTCAAAAAACTATCAGTTTGATTCCTCACAAGTAAAACCAATGTTAGATTACGATATCGAGAAAGTTGATATAGAGCTTGAGAATGGCAGTCAAGATTTGATTCGGGCGAGAGCAAACTATGTCATTCACTCGAATACGAATCGTATCGCGCTTTCCCTCTATCACTTATATGAGGTAACAGATATACTCATTCAGGATGAACCAGTTTCATATCAACGTGAAGGAGATTTCATTTTGTTAGAAGGGGTCCATTCAGGCGAATCGGTGACAATGACTGTAGAATATGTCATTCATAATAGTAATCGCTTTCCAATCACTGATCAAGTGACTTATTTGCCGGCATGGTTGAATTGGTATCCGATGAAGCAGTCCAATCCGAATAGCAGAGTTGGGGCTGAAAACTTTGATCCATTGATTGAACGATTTGATAGGATGCCGATTAGTTTAAATTACAAACCGGAACAAAAATTTGTTACCAACCTCACCATGGTTGAAGATACTGAATTCGAGGGATACGGAGCCGGAGTAACATTAATTGAAGGTACATTTGTAACTTATCAACAAGACGGAAAAGAGATTGTAGTTGACCAGTCATGGACTAGTCCGGTTTCATATTGGCCGGAGGTACAAGAAACAATCAGTTCGGTCAATGATATCACTGAAAAAGAGTTTGGGATTGCAAATAGAATTCCAGATATCGTAATTTTAGTGTCTCCCAACCATGAGAAATTCGGGTATCTTGACAAGCAGCATCTTTTACTTCATGTAGGGAGTACGCTACGGCTTGACCATGACTTAGTGGAGGTGGTCCGTGCGTATGTACCCGCTGCAATTTGGTCTAAAAACAAATCAAGTGGCCAGAACCAACCAACACAAACTGCGTTCGATGATGCGCTGTCATTCTGGATGACTGTCGAATTAGGGCTCCCATCTCCTCAAGAACCTGATGTGTTCTTTATGAGAGATACTCTTACAAACGATGAGTTAAGTGCATCGAAGAAAAAAATCGAGGATTTCATGATCCGTTCACACGACGATCAACTCGTCTATTTAAAGCAATGGTATCAAGATCTCGAAAAATCAGTTGAAATGTAAACAGACCGGAGGATCTAGCATGATAAAAGTTGAACATATCGTTAAAACATATAGAAAGAATACAGTGCTACATCACGTTTCTCTAAGTATCGACGGAATCTATGGATTGCTTGGTTCAAATGGAGCAGGTAAGACTACATTGATGAAAATTTTATGCGGCCTGACGAGTGCATCAGGTGGTGATATTTTGATTGATGGGCAATCAAAGATGAGGAGAAAGTATGCCGATACATCCGAAATCATAGGTTTTTTGCCTCAAGATTTTAACCTATACCCTTCTTTGCCTGTACATGAAGTATTGTCACATCTAGCGCTCCTTCAAGGCATTATTGACAAAAAGAAAAGGTATGATGCAGTTCAAAGGTCATTGGAACGTGTCAACTTAACTGAAAGCGCTCACTTGAAAATGGAAGAACTTTCAGGAGGGATGCGACGTAGGGTGGGCATTGCCCAATTACTTCTAAGGGAGCCAAAAATCCTAGTCTTTGACGAGCCGACAGCGGGATTAGACATTGAAGAAAGAATTCGCTTTCGTAATCTGCTTCGGGAATTAGGGCATGATCATACCATCATTATATCCTCCCATATAGTGGAGGATATCGAATTTCTATGCACTAAAATAGGTATGTTATCGAATGGTAGAGTATTGTTCGAAGGTAGCCCCGATGAATTAAAATCCAGAGCAGAGGGGATGCTTGCCGAATCAACGGTCCAAATAAGTGAATTGAATGATTGGGTGAAAGAATATGATGTAGTAAACATTGAAGAGACATTGGACGGTGTGAAGGTACGTTACGTAGATGAAAAAAATGGGGACCATGCTATCGTGCCTAAGTTATCAGACGGCTATTTAGCTGTTATGAGGAGTCTAGGATGAAACTTGGACAAATTACGCAGGTACAATTATTCGATTGGAAATATAATAAAATATTAAACATAGTCCCCGTGATCATGTTTGGTTTTACATTAGCTTTAATTCTAATATCAGGACGTGACTTACATGTAAACCTGGAAAGAATCCAGACGCTCTATCTTCCATGGATTTCTTGGTCCGCAATCCTCTATTTTCAGCCTCTTCATGATCAAGGTGCATATTATACTCTGGTTCCCTTCTACAGAAGATGGTTTAGTTTTAACCTTATTACCCTTCTTGTTATTTATGGGGTGGGTTATCTTATTTTAATTATAAGCCTCTCTGGAGCTTTCGAGTTAGTTAAAACGAACCCAATTATAATAATTCATCACATTTTACTCTTATTCCTATATTGGGGCCTGGGATCAGCTTTGATACTAATAACAAGGAGTTTTGAGTACTCATCTTCATTAGTATTCACATACACATTGATTGAAAGTATCACAAGAGGAGAGTTTATGCCATGGCCCCATATTTTTCAGTTTAATGAATTTTATGGGGATACCCTTTATACTCAAAAAGTCAGTTTGATTGTCGTATTAACAATCGTATTTTTAACAATGTCAATCGCGCGCCTATTTAGACGTAGCTGAAGGTACTGAATATATGAGGTATAACCAACAATAATTGAGGCTATAATGAATCACTCAAAAGGTAACTTCGAATCATTAATATATTCATCCGCATTTATAGTTTGTAGATAGTTGTTCGTCGTAGATATTGATTCATGACCCACAAATTGCATAACACCGATTAAGGGGCTTCCGTTCGCAAGAAGTTTTGTGATGTAGGAACGACGGAACCAGTGCGGCGTAATCTGTTCGACTGACTCGACATGCTCTATTGCCTGATGCGTCAGCAGTCGGAGCGCCTCATAGGACATCGCTTTGCCTGTTTTTTTTGTACTGAAGGCGATGTAAGGAGAGGTTTCCTCCTCAATCATCATGAGTATCTGAAGACGGTTGATGAGATAGCTCGACCTCTCGGTGAGCGGGACGCGTCGCCACTTGTCACGCTTCCCCTTCACCTCGAGATAGAAAGCTTTTTGATTCCGTCTCACATCGGTGAACTTGACCGAGAGGAGCTCGGCTGCCCGCATCCCTGTCGTCAGAAGCAGATATCCAATCGTCTCGTTCCGGAGCTCCATGAGCTCCTTTTTTTGTGCCCGTTTGACGGTATGGCGGAAGGCCTCAGCAATCCGCTCGACCTCCTCGAAGTCAATCTCACGACGGATCGGCTCCGGCCGTCTCTGATTCTTCACATGGAAGGCAAGGTTGTGTTGGTGGTAATGGTTGACGTGAAGGTAGGTCAATAGCCTCTTCAACATGTTGTTCTTCCGCTTCGCGCTCCGTGGCGCGTATCTTTCGTTCACCTCGAACAGGTAGCGATGGACATCTAGCACCGTCAGACGCTTCAGACCCTCAGATTTCGTCACCACGAAGTTCAGGATGAACTCGAGGTCCTGTTTGTAGGCGCGGCGTGTGTGAGGGCTCTTCTCGGCATAGATTGGGAAGAGCTCCGTCACCCAGAAGACCTCAATGATTTCGATGTCCGAAAGCGTCTCGAGGTTGATGTGGTCGTTCCTCAAGGCGTCCACGAGCCGCGGGTTCGCTCCTGTCATCTCCTTCAGCGCCATCTCGAACATGGCCTGTCTTTTGTCGATTTCCATGTCTCTCCCTCTTTCTATAAGAAATTTTCTTTGACTTTCAGGTATTATGATGTTCCAAGCCTGGATATTGTGTATTACATGTGTAATAGATTAAATTTCAGAATAAAAAGGTGTATTTATGTTGTAAATTAAGTAATACATTGAATGTATATAAACAATATGATTTCTATTAACTTGTGATAACCTTATATTATCACAAGTTACTTAGTTATAAGACAAGAGAGTCCTGTTAAAAATGATTGAATTATAAATATGGAAAATAATAAATATAAATTAAACAATATTGAAAAAAAACAAAGTAATAAAATACAATAAATGTATTGAATTCTTTGATGTGTAAACAAATGAAAGCGTTATATTTATTAAGAGACATGGAGAGTGAAATAATATGAATCAGAAAACGACAGTTAAAGTATATAAATACAATGATAACTTGCATTATGAATGGACAGCGGATGTTATTGAGGCTAACGAAAAGTATGTTCTATTGAAAGGTACTCCAGGAAGAAAATTGATTCATCATTCTAGGAAAAATATTTATGAGTACAATAACCACTCTATCGAATTCTTCCCTTTAGATTCCGCATATACAGTTAATATCGACATTGAAAAAAACGGAAAATTAAAATATTACTGTAATGTTTGTTTGCCTTCCCAATATAATAATCAGATTTTAAGCTTTATAGATCTGGATATTGATTATGTTCGTGACGAGCTCGGAAATTGGAAAGTAATTGATTTGGAGGATTTCGAAAAAAATAAAATTGTTATGAATTACTCTGAAGATATCATATTCCAAGCAGAATTGGCTTTAGAAAATCTAATAGCAAGAGTGGAACTAAAGGAGTTCCCGTTCGATGGTTTTTTAGAGAGTCATGTAAATAAAGTGTTAAAGGAAGTCTGTAACGATGTTGAATAATATAAATATAGAAAAATTTAAAATTTATGAACAAATGTATCTTATAAGAAGGTTCGAAGAAAAATTACATGAGAGTCTAAAGTGTACTGATATATCCAGATATAATCACCTTTCTATTGGTAGAGAAGCTATCAACGTAGCAATGTCAAAAATCTTTAAAGAAAACGATAAAATGGTGAATACTTACAGAACTCATGGTTTAGCATTAGCATTTGGAATGTCACCTGTTAAACTTTTAAATAAAATCTTAATGAATGACGATTTAGAAAATGGGTCAATGTATGTGAATTCAAGTGAAATAGGTATGGTAAGTTCAAATACTATTATTGGTGCAGGTTTACCGATTAGCTTAGGATTAGCTTTTGATTCAAAATTCGATAAAAAGAATAACGTTATTTGGTGTCTATTTGGAGATGGTGCAGCTACAGGTGGAACAATTCATGAATGTATGAATATTGCCTCGAAACATAATTTAAAGATTATTTTTTTATGTGAAAATAATGGAATAGCAATGTGTACTCCAGTAGAATCTGTAGCAAGTTTTGATAAAGTATCTGATTTAGGAAAGGAAAAAGGACGATTGTCCCGACACTAGTCGGCCAATCGTCCTTTTCTCTGTTCACGCTCGGATAGAGCGAAGGTTTTTCAGTGCCCTCATTCTATTGGGGAGTTTTTTTATGAAGAGAAGTCGGCATTCAATCGAACAAAAACTGAGTACACTACGTATGATGGAAGAAGAAACATATAGCTGGAAGGAAATCATGGAGGCTCATGACGTCTCTAAGCGTACCCTTCAATTGTGGAAAGTGAAATTCGAGACCGGCGGGATTGATGCCTTGAAGGAGTCGAGGACATGGCAACTGTACACCAAGGAACAGAAAATAGCGGCCGTACGTGACTATCTCGACGGGGCCACCACGGTAGAAGTCCTCTCCACCCATCAAATCAGCAGTCACTCGATTCTATATCGGTGGATCAAGAAGTATACTAGTCATAGCGAGTTAACAGATTCGAGAAAAGGGATGGTTCGAACTATCGCAAAAGGGGGGAAAGACCACATTCGAGGAACGCATGGAATCGTCAGGTATTGCCTGGACAACGGGCGGAACTATCAACGGAAGGCCGAGATATTCGCCGTGTCGTACCAGCAGGTCTATGACTGGACGAAAAATTATAATGCCGACGGCGTGCAGGGGCTCGAGGACGAGCGCGGACTGACGAAGCAGGAAGAGGAACTGACTAACGAGGAAAGCTCGAACGTCGCATCCAACAGATCGAGCGTGAGAACGAGCGCCTGCGGGCCGAGAACCTGATGAACCGAGAATTTAGCGCGTCCGGACCGGATGAGAAATAGTGCACCGACGTCACCGAGTTCAAATATGGCGTCGGAAGGAAGGCATATCTGAGCGCGATCATCGATTTCTATGACGGCTCGATTGTTGCCTATCGCATCGGGAAATCCAACAATAACGGGCTCGTCTTCCAGACGATGATCCCAGCCATCGCGGGGCTCCGCACAGAAGCGGGTCCGATAATCCATAGTGACCGAGGGTTCTAATATCCCTCGAGCGGGTTCAAGCGCATGGTGGAAGACGCAGGGCTGACCCACAATATGTCCTGGGTCGGACGTTGTCTCGACAACGCCCCGATTGAGGATTTTGGGGGTACCCTGAAAATCGAGAGGTACTATCTGCGTGAGTTCTAGGCCTATAGCGAACTCACATCGTACATCAAGACCTACATATCGTTCTACAACCATGATTGTCTCCAGAAACGACTAAACGGCTTGTGCCCTGTCTATTTGACGGGGAGCAGTTTAATTAAAATACTTTCTTTATCTTTATTCTTTACGAACTCGCACATTTCTATGCTTAATATAATCTCTTGAAGTCAAAATAACTATTAATATTTCTATAATTAAATCGTATTTTTTTACAGTAGTGTTACAAAACAAAGAATTTTTAGTCATTGTTGTTCTTCAGATTTTGTTCAGGGCGTAATCGGCAGAAAATGTTAACTGTAAAATTTATGACATATAAGGAAATTGATGATTTTTATTCTTAACCCTGTTATATTGGAATCACAAAAAGAAACATTTGTTTGGTCGCCGCTCTGGTTTACAGAAAGGGGAAGACTTATGTATCGATTCGGGGAGTGGTTGAAGGAGAACCGCCGGCTCTTGGGCTGGTCACAGGTCGAACTATCCGAGAAGACATTTGGAGAGATTTCGCAGCCCACCATCAGCCAATATGAACAGAACCGTTCGGTGCCGTCGATTGCGGACATCGATCACCTGGCCCGCGCGTTCGGACACACGCTTGCGACGGTGCCGTGGGACGCCATCGACTTCGGCTACGGGACGAAGCGTTCCGTCACAAAACTCGAGCGCCGCCGGTTCGACCTGAAGGAACTGCCACAGGCCGACTCGGTCCGTACGTTCGACGGGAAGACGTATGAGCTACATGGTTTCATCGGCATCGAGAAAGGGAGCGGCGAGACAATCCAGTTGACGCAACTCTACTATCGGATCCGCACGGTCGTCTGTGACGCCCACGTGCTCGCCAAACGCAAGAACCCGGATGACGAGCTCATCCACGTCAAAAAGCGGAAGAGAGTCCGACAGTAACCGTCATCGACGCAGCAGCACATCCTTAAGGATGGTCTCCTCCAATCACATATCGGCGTGTCCCTCACCAGTGACCGGGTGGGCGGGATCTACGCACAGATGGTTCGGCGAGAGTCGCCTAAAACTCGCCACAAGGTCACTACATCGTTCCGGGTCATCGAAAAACCCTGTACAGCTCCTCATCTCAGCGAGGAATAGAGTTCGTGGGAGAACGGCTAGAAACCCACCGCACCGAATCCGACTATCCTTAATGATGTGCTGCTGCACATCACGAGATCAAGGGAAGGAAGTGTGTACTGTGGCATCAAAAGAACAAAAACAGAACCGTAGCTTCGCCGAGAAACTCTTACGCATCCGTGGGAAGGACTATGAGGAGTGGCTCGACGAACAACACCAACAGGTCATCCAGGACAACCAGGAACTCATTTTGGAGGCGCTCGAGGCGAAGCTCAGCTTCAAGTCGCCGGCGCACCAGGACTAAGGAGGGAACGACATGGGACTCAATGAGACAGGGCTCAGCTTGCTTCAGTTCTTCCAGGGACTCGCCGTCATCGCCGCAGCCATCGCCTTCGCGATTGGGGGCTTCTACTTCATCTTCGGCGGGGATCGCGGCCGCTCGAAGGCCGTCGGCTGGCTTGTCGGGGGCGCCGTCGGTCTGATTATCGTCATGGGCGCGTTCACGCTCGCCGAGATGGTCGACCAGAATATCAAATTCTAATGCACCTTCGCACAGCGTTCCAATCGGAAGGCTTTTTTTGTTGCTTAAAACGAGAGGAGGAACGAGATGCTGTTTGTACGATTCACCGACGTGCCGGACACGCGGATACAGAACTATGAGCGGCTCACTTTCGCCGAGGCGGTCCTCGCGACACATGACCTGCACCAGGCACGCAGCGAGGAAGGGACGAGCTGTTCCGGTGACTTTCGGCTCTTCGATCAGAAAGATGAACTGATCTATCGGGGGACGTTCACATTCGGGACCGAAGGCGCCTATCCAAACCTGTATCATCAAGTGAAGGACCGCGTGCAACGGATCCGGACAAAGAAGGAAGATAACGTAAAGAAACTATGGCTCCTCGACGAGATCGAGTCCGAGACACCGGATGACTATAAGCGCCGGTTCGTTAAATCGAACCCGGTTGTGTCGTCGACCTATCAGTCGCGCCTGACCCGACTACAGCGCCGCCTCATCTACGGGGCGGCCACGATCGGGATTATAATCACCTCACTCTTCACTGCCACCCAATGGTTCATCGATAAAGAGGCTCACGCCGAACAGGTGACCGGTGTCGAACAGACATGGCTGGACGCATACGAAGAGGCACTCCAAGGTGAGGAATCCGCGCTCATCGCTTTACTGGAACGGAAAGATTGGTCCGAGGAAGAGGATGATTTACTGGTCGATCTCTATCTGTCAGAAGGCGCAGACCAGAAAGCGCTCGAGCTCACGGATGATTCCATCCTGATCGAGACGAAGTTGGCCGGGCTCGACCTACCGGTCAAGGAGAAATTGGAACGGCTCCAGGACTTCCAAGCGTCACATCCGACCGATGAGGGCGCGTTCGATATCGCCGCACTGGAACGGGACCATGAGACTGTGGCCAAGACGGATGACGTGGAATGGACCGCTCCTCGCATCTCGGCAAAAGTGACCGCCTATCTCTATCTCGGGGACATCAAGTCCGCAAAGGAGTGGGCGTCCAAGACGAACAATTCTGCCGTACAAGAAAAAATCGACGAGTACCGAAATATCACGGCCACTATCGACGAACTGAACGAGAAACTGAAAAAAACCTCTAGCAAGGACACTTCAGCCCGTGAGAAGATTCAAGCCGCTATCGCTGCTGAAGAAGTTAACCTACAAACGATTCTTTATTTAGATTAAGGTAGGTGAAATAATTGAGAACTCAGTCTCTATCACCACGATTCCCGATACGTCTGATCTTCCCTGCCCTGTTCTGCCTATTGGTGGTGCCGGCCGGGATTTTTTATCTGCTGAACGGGGTCTACAACATCATTCGACAAATCATGACCCCGATATTACAAAACGGACTGTTGGCCGGAGCGACGATTCCGAGAATCACGCCTTCCTTGTTCTTGGAGGTGAGCCTTCCCTCTTCGACCGTCTTAATCGGGCTGATGGTGTTCAGTCTGTTCATCGGAATGGTCGTGTTCGGCAAGGTATGGCTGAACTTCCGGGACCTGCGGAAGAATCAGAAAGGGAGCGCCCGCTTCACCTCGTTCGATGAACTGAAGCAACAGTACCGTCGCGTCCCGGACCGGAAGAAGCGCTATGACGGATTGGGTGGTGTCCCCGTCGGAAGGGTCAAGAACGAGCTGTTCATCGATGATTCTCCCGTCAACAACCTTGTCATCGGGACGACCCGATCCGGGAAGGGCGAGACGTTCGTCTTCTCGACAATCGATCTGTACAGCCGGGCACGTGACCAGGCGAGTTTGATCATCAACGACCCGAAAGGTGAGCTCTTTGCCGCCTCGAAGGAGACGCTCGAGCAACGCGGCTATCAGGTCGAGGTGTTGAACCTGATGAACCCGCTCCAGTCGATGTCGTACAACCTGTTGCAACTGACGATTGACGCATTCCTCGAGGAGAACTATTCGCTCGCCTATAAATGATACTTTTAATGTGTCCTAAAGTGATGGGATAAGAATGTACAATTTTGTCTCCTTCTCGCATACTTGTTCACGAGGTGAA
>NZ_JACSJW010000006.1:0-110921 GCF_018617295.1 Exiguobacterium sp. S3 | reverse complement strand
GTTCCCATGCCGAACACGGAAGTTAAGCGTCTCAGCGCCGAAAGTAGTTGGGGGATCTCCCCCTGTGAGGATAGGACGTTGCCAGGCAACAACGCAGGACGACCGAGCATACGCTCGGTCGTTTTTTTGTATGTTTAAGTGTAATATTTATTTGACTAAATGACAAAAAAATATTACATTCGAATGAGAGAGAACGCTTTTTTAAGAAAGAAGGCATTTAAAAATGGTCAAAAAAACGAGCGGACAACTTTATAACCGATTAAGTGTGCTACGAGCAGAGCGGAAATGGTCACAGCAACAAGTCGCAGATTTTTTAGGGGTAAGTCGACAAACGATTGTATCGCTTGAACATAATCGATACAGTCCCTCGCTAAAATTGGCATTTGAGATTGCCATTTTATTTGATACAACAGTGCATGACGTATTTCAATATGAAAAGAAGGAGCAACCTTTATGATGTTATGGATCAACATTCTTATCTTTCCAATTTTTCTTGTCATGCTTATCATTACATTGAGGTTTTTGTTTGGAAAGGAAGGCAAGGACGAACGTGGAAAAGAAATTGCAACTACTTCTTATATGGTAGCCGCTCCGATTTTCCCCATCGGATGGTTACTTATCGAATGGTATCATCGTTGGTTACATGTCTTGTCGTTTGATGTGTATCGTGATGTGATTTCACTTCTGATTGGTTTGACGTTTATCGTTCAAGGATTGACCATTACCATCTTAAAATATCGAATTTGATTGGCACTCATTTTGGGTGCTTTTTTTATTGGATGAAACATTTAACGATTGAAGCACGTATAACACAGTATTGAAGGGGGCAAATAATGATTATAAGGGAAGCAACGAAAGACGACATAATGAGTGTTACAAAAGTTTCAACTGCAAGTTTTCAACAAGAAGCACTTTCTTTGCAATTGTCTGAGAGAGATTTGAATGTTGAACCGCCGGGATACGATCTCGAGGCGATGACACAATATATGATTGAAGAGTTAACATGCTATGTCATTGAGCAGGACAAACACATCGTTGGGGCAATCGTCTTAACCCTCACAGGTGATGACTATGCACGAATCGATCGTGTTTTTGTACATCCTGATAGGCAAGGGCAAGGAATCGGTAAAGCGTTGATTCAATACGTAGAAGCTCAATCTCCGCATGTACGGATTTGGGAGTTGGAAACATCGACACATCAAACAAGAAATATTCGTTTTTATAAACAATTAGGATTTCAAGTCGTATATGAGTCAGAAGATGAGGTATGTTTCGTCAAACGAACAAAAGCAAAACCGAGTACGCATTGCTTTGAAGAACAGTCATGTGAAGGTTGGCAAGCGTATGGGGTAAACGCGAGCTTTTTGGCGGTCACAAATAGTAATGTTTCGTCACTTGATGCGAGCAACTGTAATTTCAGTCAAAGCCGTTTTCGGAACATCAATTTCCGGAATAGTACGTTTAGTGATTTAAATTTGTCGGGCTCACAATTTAACTTTGTGACGATGCGAGAGAATGCACGTACTATTCAAATGCACTATTCGAATCTGAGCGGTGCTACATTTAATCAATGTGACCTGACAAATGTCACGTTGACAGGATGTGATGTCGAAGGCATGACGATAAATGGCGTTCCAATCGACACTTTAATCAGTACAAAGAGAGGGGAAACATAATGGGGAATTTTCAGCAGACCCAATTAGACTTACAACAGCGTATCTCCGAGCGTGATCGACTTGTTCGTAAGCAAGAGATACTAAACAAACAGTTGAACGAGCATGAGGCGGTGCGGAAGGCACTACTCAACACATTCACGAAAGAACAACGTGATGTGTATGACCTTGAAGAATTCTCGCTCGTCAACACATGGCGAAAGTTACGAGGCACGTTTGATGAACAACGGACAATCGAAATGGAAGAGGCTGCTCGCGCTGAACTGAAATTACGAGAACACGAGGCGATGATTGACGAATTGACGCTCGAACATCGAGAATTACAAGAACAGCTCGAGGTTTATGAGGGCATCGACGCTGAGTGGGAGACCTTCTTAGAAACAAAAGAATCCCATCTTGCGAAAGATCCAGCTATTCGCCGAGACCTACACCATCTCACGAATCAACAAGCCGAAACGAATGAACTTCTTATCGAGTATCGGGAAGCCATCGTTGCCGGTAAGGCGGCGCGATCAACGATTGCAAGAACACTCAAACATCTAGATAGTGCGAAGGGGTGGTCGACGTATGACACGTTCTTCGGGGGTGGCTTGATTGCCACAGCAATGAAACATGAGGCGCTAGATGCTTCCGAGCAGACGATGCACGAATTACAATCTGCGTTAGAGCGTTTCTCCCGTGAATTAGCGGACGTGCAAGGTATTGTTCAGGAGTTGCATGTCGATCGAGGTTCACTCATTCAGTTCGCAGATTACTTTTTGGATGATATTTTTTCAGAATGGACGATGCATGGACGAATCAATGATTCCTTAGATCAAGTGAACGGACTGGATAAGGAAATCAGTCAGCTGATTGCTCGTATGACGAGACAAGTGGAAACGTTAGAACAGAAGCTTGACGAGACTGAAGAAAAAAGAAGACAGCTCATCCTGACACGATGAGCTGTCTGTCATTATATTTATAGTAAGGGTTCTTTTGCTTAGTTCAAGGAGAGTGAAGAGAAAATGAGTCAAACGATGGTATTTCTTATTAGAGGGATGGCAGTCACCGGGGCGCTATTGATTTTATCGATTCCATTTTTCTTTAGTTCTCCCATATCGACCACTCTGATCATTGTCAGTTCGATTTCGTTGATTGCCTTTGTGATGTTTGCTGTTTCAGCAATCAGGCTTCGAAAACGGATAGAGGATGAATGACGTGTATTTGTTTTTCTGAAACAACAAAATTACCAAAAGGGAGAGAATCATGGAACAACTGATTGAGGGTATCGTACAAAGCGTGAGACCGGATCAACGAACGCTGATTGCTATCTCCGGACACGGTGCAGCCGGAAAATCGACGTTGGCAGAAAAATTACGGGAACGACTCGGTGATATAAACCTGCTTCACACAGACCCGTATATTACAGATTCACAGTTGCGGAAACAAACGATCCTCACGTATCAACACGATGGAACGACCCATCAGTATAAGATGACGGCGTGTCATCCGGCCGCACATCATCTGCTCTCACTCGAGCGAGATGTCCGTATGATTCGGGAAGGAATCGGCTTTTATACGATTGATGTCCCCTATTTAGAGCGGACATGGATTGATCCGGAGAAGCCAATCACGATTATTGAAGGGATGAGTGTCGCATTCCTGGATCTTTCATCTTTTGATCAATCGATTTATCTCTACACAGACGGGGAGACTGAGTTCAAGCGACGTTCGCATCGTGATATTCAGGAACGGGGTATGGAGCTGGACTACTTACACGCTTCACATGTAGAGCGACGTCTGCAATATGAATTGTTCATGCATCCGTATCGCCACCACTTTCAAACTATCGTCAATACGAGTAAGGATGGAATTCAAATTGAAAAAACCGCTCACGAGGAGCGGTGACTGAGTAGCGTATCTTCAACGCCAAAGTGATTTGACGCTCTCGAACTCGTCGGCACATTTTTCAATCGATTTGAATCAAAACTCTTCAACGAATGGATTCAGGCGATTCTCTCCGAGTTATCGATTCCAAGATATGTACTTTACACTTCAGAATTAGAAGAAATGAGCACGGTAAAATTATTAAAGAAGGGAGTACCTTACTTTGGAAAAACCGTTACTGTGGATTATAGCGGGTGTAACCCTCGTCTTTTTATTGATGGCTACTCAACTATTACTACCCGTTACCTTTCAAGAAATTTTTTCGATTTTACTAGTATCGATTGTTATAGGATCAATCATAGGTGTGATTGCTTCGATTTTGCATCACTATATTATGACTAGAAAAGAAAAAACTAGCTAAAAACATAGTAAAAAGGTCCGAAAAAAGAATGGAAAAGAATCTTATTCGGAGCTTTTTGATCGATTAACGAATGCTACACATCATCTTAAAAAGTTATCACCGCTCACGAGGAGCGGTGACTGCGTAACGTATCTTGAATGCCGAGACCGAGCTGTTCCTGTTCGCGCTCGAGCTGCCCCCAGGTGAGGGAACGATGACGCAATTCGACGTCGGTCGCCATCGATTCGAGCGTTCGCTGGGTCTCGATGTTGTCGAGCCAGTAGTAGAGGTCGATCCCGTCTTCATGTAAGCGCCAAAACGATTTGACGACCTCGAACTCATCGGCCCATTCTCCGACCGGCTTGAATCCATACTTTTCAACGAATGGATACGGACGTTCTTCCCCGAGCGGGTCGATTACGTTTCGGACGAACATCGGCTCAAGTCCAGCGTGAGCGGTCGCATCGAGTAATCGTTTCAGTTCAGGCATCGGTTCGATTTCGATGTGTTCGATTACATCAAACCAAACTCGTTTGATGTCCTTGTCCCACAATGTAGCCTCTATACTATACGGGGCGCCGGCAGAAGAGGGTGCGTACATCGTCAACTCGAATGAAAACGGAACGTCCTCTTTCGCTCCAGGCTCTAATACAAGCGATAGTGGAATCGGGACTTCTTGAATATCAGCTTCTCGATTGAACTCGTTTCCTTCCATGGTGATGTCTTTGAACGTCGTCAAGAAGGTCAGGGTGAGTTCCTGTAATCGAACGACATTCGTTGTCGGGTTGGAGACGTGCAACGTACCCGTCACGGTCTGCTTCGGAATGAGTGCTGCCGGGTCAAACGTGATCTCGGCTTCGATCTCCGAAAAGAACCATTTCTTGAATCGATTTCCCCATTTGGACATGGCGGTCGCGCCCCTTTTCTCTGATAGTTTATGCTGTTATATCTGTTCCCGATTCCATTTTTGAAAAAACATTAAGAAAATGGTTGCTTTTTATAACTGTCTCGCTTATTATAGAGGATGTCGAAACAATTCAAACCATCGCGGGGTGGAGCAGTCTGGTAGCTCGTCGGGCTCATAACCCGAAGGTCGTCGGTTCAAATCCGGCCCCCGCAACCAATTTTTATTTAATTTCATATGTCGTCGCGGGGTGGAGCAGTCTGGTAGCTCGTCGGGCTCATAACCCGAAGGTCGTTGGTTCAAATCCAGCCCCCGCAACCAATTTTTAAATGAGATAGCGAAACGATAGCGTTTCGTGTTTTTTTTTGCTTAAAATGAAGTGTACAATGAGTACGTATGAGAAGTGAAAAAGGAGAACCATTCATGTATACATTGATTACGCATTCTGCGGCGGAGACGCAGGCGGTGGCAGAACGTTTGGCCACACTCGTCGAAGCAGGGACGGTCATCACGTTAAACGGTGACCTCGGTGCCGGCAAAACGACGTTCACACAAGGGTTCGCAAAAGGACTCGGTGTCACGCGGAACGTCAACAGTCCGACCTTCACCATTATGAAACAATATAAAGGGCGATTGCCGCTCTATCATATGGATGTCTATCGTCTCGAAGATACGGGGGATGACATCGGTCTTGAGGAATATATCAACGGTGATGGTGTCGCCATCGTCGAGTGGTCGAACTTGATCGAGTCCTCCCTCCCGGAAGAACGCTTGGCCATCACGATTGAACGGGTTGGCGACGAAGAACGTAGACTGACACTTGCTCCGACGGGTGAGCGTTACGTTCAAATCGCCAAGGAGGTGCTCGCATGAAGCAATTGATGATTGATACGGCGACGACACGTTTGTCAGTCGCGTTAAGTGAGGCTGGAGAGATTCAAGCCGAAGCAACGGTCATGGTCTCAAAAAACCATGCGGTCACACTCATGCCAATGATTGAACAGCTCATGGCAGCGGTCAAGTGGACACCGAACATGCTCGAACGCATCGTTGTCACGACAGGACCCGGGTCGTACACGGGAATTCGGATTGGAGTGACGACAGCGAAGACACTCGCCTATACGCTCAATCTTCCACTCATCGGTGTATCTGCCCTTCAGCTCATGGCAGCGGCCCCGAATACCGATTTGCCGGTCGTTTCATTGATTGACGCGCGCCGTGGCAACGCGTATATCGGATATTATCAACACAACAAAGCACTCACACATGATCAGCACGCTTCCGTCTCAGATTGGTTGCGACTGAATAGTCAAGGGCGCTTCCTTGTCGTCGGAGACGTGGAACCGTTCCGTGACGTGTTAAGTGAATATGACTATATCGAAGCACCGGCTGCCCATCGATATGGGCGTGCGAGTGATTTGGTCGTCTTCAGCGATGAGACGAGCGATGTTCACTCGTTTGAACCGGAGTATTTGCGACTCGCCGAGGCGGAAGCGAAATGGTTAGAGGGACAAAACAATGGCTGACGTGAAAATTCGTCGGATGACGTGGCTTGATGTCGAGGAAGTGACGAAAGTCGAAGAAGCGTCGTTCGCCATCCCGTGGACAAAAGAGGCGTTCATGAATGAGATGCTTCGAAATGAACAGGCCATTTACTTTGTCGCGGTCCATGACAAACGGGTCGTCGGGTTTGTCGGCGTTTGGACAATCGTCGATGAAGGACATATCACAAACATTGCCGTCTTACCTGAGTTTCGTGGACAGGGCATCGGCAATCAATTGTTAGCGGAACTTGTCGCGTTCGCCAAGTCAAAAGGACTCGTCGGATTGACGTTAGAAGTCCGCGTGTCGAACGTTGGCGCGCAAAAACTATATGAACAATTCGGTTTTATGCAAGCCGGTCGGAGAAGACGCTACTATCAGGATAATAATGAAGACGCCTATATTTATTGGGCGAAGTTAGGAAGTGAGTCAGAATGAACACATCACTGATTCTCTCGATCGAGTCGAGCTGTGACGAGACGTCTGTTGCGCTCGTCAAAGACGGAAAGACGTTATTGTCGAACGTCGTCTCTTCTCAAATCGAGAGTCATAAACGATTTGGTGGCGTCGTCCCTGAAGTGGCGTCTCGTCATCATGTGGAACGAATCACGTACGTGATTGACGACGCATTGAGTGAGGCCGGCGTGACGATGGAAGACGTCGATGCGGTCGCGGTCACACAAGGACCGGGTCTCGTCGGTGCCCTTCTCGTTGGGATCAGTGCGGCCAAGGCGTTGGCATTCGCCCATCAAAAACCGCTCATCGGTGTCCACCATATCGCCGGACACATTTACGCGAACGAACTTGTCGAAGAGATGCAGTTTCCGCTCGTCTGTCTCGTCGTTTCAGGGGGACATACAGAACTCGTCTATATGCCAGAACATGGTGTCTTCGAAGTCATCGGGGAGACACGTGACGACGCGGCAGGTGAGGCGTACGATAAGGTTGCGCGCACGCTCAGTCTCCCATATCCGGGAGGTCCTGCGATTGACCGCCTGGCAGCGGTCGGGGAAGACACGTACAACTTCCCACGCGTTCGTCTCGAACCGGGTAGCTTTGATTTCAGTTTCAGTGGCTTGAAGTCATCGGTCATCAACGCCGTACACAATGCGGAACAACGTGGAGAGACGGTCATCCCTGAAAACTTGGCGGCGAGCTTCCAGGCGAGTGTCGTCGAAGTGCTCGTCGAGAAAGCGATTCGTGCCGTGAAGGAAAAAGGGGCGAAGCAATTGCTTGTCGCGGGTGGTGTCGCGGCGAACCGTGGCCTCCGCACAGCGCTTCAAGAAGCTGCTACAGCTGAAGGAATTCAACTCGTCATTCCACCGCTTGACCTCTGTGGGGACAATGCGGGCATGATCGGGGTGGCGGCACATCACGCGTATGTGCGCGGTAAGCGCGATACACTAGCGATGAACGCGGTTCCTGGGTTATCCTTAGAAGAGAGCATGACAGTCTAGGGGGAAATAGAGACATGACGAAACGCATCATCATCGGAGGGCTCATCGTACTACTCGTCGTTGCGACGTTCTTACAAGTACGTGAGATTATCCGCGCTTACAATATCGCCTATCAAGAGGAGATTGTTCCAGAAGAGACACGAGTGAAGTCACTCACTGGAGAAGAGGCATTAGAAGGTATCGGTCGCGTGACCGGAGAGAATACGCTCATCAAGTCACTATATGGCTACACAAGTGTCGTCGACCAAGAGCCGGAGCGTGTGATCGTCGTCGATCGCAATCTCGGGGTACAACCAAAAGCGAGCGATGCTTATTATGAAATCGAGCGGGGTCGCGAGGCAACAGAAGAAGAAGCGGCGAAGTTTGATGATTTGATCGAGGAACTCGACGAACAGCAACTGTTCGCACAAGTCATCTCGACACACGAAGCACGTTATGTGACGAATGGCGAAAAACCGATGACGTTCTATAAAGTGTTCACACGTGACGTCGACACGAACGAGGCTGTCTTCTTTATCGCTGAAGACGGGACGAAGCTCGACTTCCATACAATCGGATTCCAACCACTGCGTTACTTCTAACAAAAAGGTTCAGCCACGAGGCTGAACCTTTTTGAGTGCTTCAAGTTGTTGAAGGAATGTATGGGCGAACGCGAGACATGCTTCCTTTTTTTCGTCCGTATCCGGGTCGAATTCAATCTTGAGTGCAGGAACAAGAACGTTCCCGCCAGCAGTTTGAAAGGCGTGCTCGACGGTATCGACGGCTGCACAATACTTGGGATAGTCCGTGTCCCCTGAACCGAAGGCAGCACACGGCAAACCGTTTAACGACGCCTCTTCCAAATCAAATACGAAATCCTCGGCCTCATACGGAACATCTCCGTCTCCCCACGTATACGTACCGAGTATGACTCCATCGTATTCGGAGAATTGCTCGATACGTAAGGATTCCAAATCGTCAGATATCGAAACATCGTGTCCTGCGTCCTGCCATGTATGTCGAATCAGATTTGCGATGTCTTCCGTATTGCCTGACATGCTCACATATCCAATCAGTAGTTTCATTGAAATCACCTCAATAACAGACTAATTGAAAATGATTATCAATGTCAATGATAACGTTGATTGTACAAACAAAACCACGCCTTCAAACAGAAGACGTGGTTTTGTTATGCTTTTGGTTGTCGATAATTCTCCCGATGCCACGTATTGATGCGGCTCACGATGAACACGAGCAGGGCGAGGATCCACATGAAGAGCGTCTCTTCATAGAAGTGGGCCCACACCGATCCAGGCGCATAGAATGTATGGACCGTCACATCAACCGGCCAGACGACGATACGGATGAAGAGCGTGCTCATGAGCAGGCCACTGAAGAGACTGAGTAGTATTCCTGGCCACGTCTGAATGATGAAGCCGATGACGACCGGCAGGAAGAAAAAGAGAATAGACGGGACGATGGTCGGCTCCCCGCGGATGAGTTCAGACACGAACTCGGTCCCGGTCGGCACGATGTAGGCGAGTCCCGTCAGGAACGCTTGAATGAACTCGATTCGCATGGCACGGGTACGCATCATGTATGGAGTTCCTCCCATTCCGCATAAAGTGCGGTAATCGATTCTTTCGCAGCGTCCGATTCGGTCGACAACTCCTGTGCACGGGCGAAGTCGTTGAAGACGTCCGGCTCACAAAGCAACTGTTCGATCTCATCAAGACGATTCTCATGTTGCTCAATCGCTTGCTCAATCTCTTCGATGCGCTGTTTGATGCGGCGCTCTTCTCGCTGTTGTTCCTTATCGGCGCGTTGTTTTTTCACGACGACCTGCTTCGTCTCCTCACGGGCGAGTCGCGCCAGTTCCTCGAGTTCTTCTTTCTTCTCGACGTAGTACGAATAGTCTCCGAGATACTCGTCGATGCCGTTCGGTGTGATCTCTAGCACACGCGTCGCGAGTCGATCGATGAAGTAGCGGTCATGCGAGACGAAGAGAATCGTGCCCGGATAGTCGAGGAGGGCATTCTCCAAAATCATCTTCGAGTCGAGGTCCAAGTGGTTCGTCGGCTCGTCCAGGATGAGGAGGTTCGGTTGCTCGAGCTTCAGCTTGGCCAACGTGAGTCGTGCCCGTTCGCCACCTGATAATTCATGGACACGCTTCATGACGTCATCGCCACTGAAGAGGAACTGTCCGAGCAGACTCCGAACTTCTTGCTCGCGCATGAGCGGCCAGGCGTTCCAAATCTCGTCGATGACACGGTTCGCGTCAGACAAGTTTTGTTGCTCCTGGTCGTAGTATCCGATTTCGACGCCCGTCCCGTAACGGATGTCACCGGTGAGGGCGGCTTGTTGTTTCGTCAACACTTTGAGGAGGGTCGACTTCCCGACCCCGTTCGGACCGACGAGCGCGACGGACTCCCCGCGTTGCAGTTGGAAACGGAGATTTTGAGCGATTGCTTCCTCGTATCCGATGGCGAGGTCACTCGCGCTCAATACATCGTTCCCGCTCTGGCGTTTGATAGAGAACGAGAGGACGGCACTGCGTTCGTCACCATCCGGAGCATCGAGTCGGTCGACTTTCTCGAGACGTTTCCGCACGCTTTGTGCACGTTTCGTCGTCGTCGCCCGGGCGATGTTTCGTTGGATGAAGTCCTGCATCTTGGCAATCTCTTCTTGCTGCGACTCGAACTGCTTCTTCTCTTGTTCGTAGAGGGCCGCCTTCTGCTCGAGATACTTCGTATAGTTCCCGACGAAGCGGCGGCTCCGATGACGTGACAACTCATAGACGACCGAAACGACGCGGTCGAGGAAGTAGCGATCGTGGGAGACGATGAGGACGGCACCTTTATAGCCGCTCAAGTACTTCTCTAGCCAGGCGAGCGTCTCGATGTCCAAATGGTTCGTCGGCTCGTCCAAGATGAGCAGGTCGGGACTTTGAAGGAGCATCTTCGCCAAGGCGAGACGTGTCCGTTGTCCCCCGGAGAGTGTGTCGATGCGACGCTCGAAGTCGTCCGGATAGAAGCGCATCCCGTGAAGGACCGAGCGGATGGTCGCTTCATATTGGTAACCGCCACGCTCTTTGAACGTATGTTGCTCTTCATCGTAAGAGGAGAGGAGGCGTTCGTACGCAGCGGCGTCGTTTAGAATCCGTTCGGAGCCCATGTCAGCCTCCATGCGACGGAGCGTCTTCTCTTGCTCGATCAAGTCCGTGAAGACGGTGAGCATCTCATTCCAGATCGTCTCGTCGGATTCTAACCCTGAGTCTTGGGCGAGATAGCCGATCGTGACGTCTTTTGGCTTCATGATGTCCCCGGAGTCATAGTTGTATTCACCAGCGATGACTTTCAAAAGCGTCGACTTTCCGGCCCCGTTACGACCGACAAGGGCGACGCGTTCGCCTTCCTGGATTTCGAGTTTGACATTTTCTAAAATCGGCTCGACGCCGAAGGATTTGGATAAGTTGTTGACTTGCAGTAGGATCAAGTGAAAAAACCCCTTTCTCTCTATTTAGTATACTGTATTTTTCAGCGATTTTAGGTATATTCGTTGAGTGGTCATGTGAATTCGTTTACAATCAAGGTGTATGAAATTCAGATTCGTTTGTAACGTGTCGTAAAAAGGAGGCTCTTTCCGTTGAGTCAAAACGAACCAAAGATTCCACAAGCGACAGCCAAACGGTTGCCACTATACTATCGATTTATTCAAAGCCTGCATGCTTCAGGGAAACAACGTGTCTCTTCAGCAGAACTGAGTGAGGCGGTCAAGGTCGATTCGGCTACGATTCGCCGTGATTTCTCGTACTTCGGTGCGCTCGGTAAAAAGGGATATGGCTATAACGTGCAGTATCTGTTAGACTTTTTCCGAAAGACACTGAATCAAGACGAGATTACGAATGTCGCCTTGGTCGGAGTCGGTCACCTTGGGACGGCATTCGTCAACTATAACTTCCTTAAAAACAATAACACACATATCGTCGTCGGGTTCGACGCAGACGAGACAAAAGTCGGCACGACGATGTCAGGCGTCCCAATTCATCACGTCGATGAGATGGAACAAATCATGAAGCAAAACAAGATCGACGTCGCTATTTTGACGGTACCTTCTGCTTATGCGCAGTCCGTCGCAGACGACTTGGTGCGTTTCGGCATCAAGGGCATCTTGAACTTCACACCGGCACGACTCACTGTACCGGATACGGTTCGCGTCCATCATATCGATTTGTCGATTGAGCTGCAGTCACTCATTTACTTTATGCAACACTATCCAACCGCTGAGGGGGTCCATCAATAATGGAATTACTAGCATCATCACTCGTCGTCGGGATTCCGGGTGGGGCGAGTCTATTCATCATCGCCATCATCGCGCTTATCATCTTCGGACCGAAGAAATTGCCGGAGTTTGGTCGCGCGGCCGGACAAACGCTTCGTGAGTTCAAAAATGCAACGAACGGCATGATGAACGAGCACGACGAGAACGACAAGAAAGCTATCGAAAAGAAAGAGCAGTAAGCCATGAATCATCAACCTGATCAAGAGCGGGAACTCACCGATCACTTGACAGAGCTGCGGAGACGACTGATGCTATCTGCATTTGTCGTCTTTGCCTTCTTTTTGATGGCTTTGCCGAGTGTCAAATATGTACTCGCGTATTTGCAAAAAGACCTCGTCGAACGCGGGCTCGAACTGAACGCCTTTGGGGTCGCGGACCCGCTCATGATTTACTTGAACTTGGCGCTCATCATCGGCCTTATCGCGGCGAGCCCATTCCTACTGTATCAAGTGTGGGCGTTTGTCGCACCCGGTCTGCATCCGAATGAGCGGAAAGGCACGCTTGCCTATATCCCGATCATCTTCGGACTGTTCTTGATTGGCCTTGCGTTCGCCTACTACTGGTTGTTCCCGCTCGTCCTCGATATCTCGACGGACCTCGGGCAAGACCTCGGACTCGAACAAATCATCGGGGCCAACAATTACTTCACGTTCTTGTTGCAGCTGACAATTCCGTTCGGTCTATTGTTCCAACTACCGGTCGTCATGATGTTCTTGACCCGAATCGGTGTCGTGACCCCGTACTTCTTATCAAAGATTCGAAAGTACGCATACTTCGCCCTATTCGTGATCGCGGCATTCATCACACCGCCGGATTTGACGTCGCACCTTATGGTGTCGTTACCACTCTTCTTCCTATATGAAATCAGTTTATCGATTTCACGTATCACCTACAAAGGGGTGCTACGCCGGGAAAAAGAGGCGATGGTGCAAGAACAGATGGATTTAATGAAACAGATGAATGAAAAGTGAGCACTGCGTCAAATTATGACGCGGTGCTTTTTTGAATATTAGGGCTATGCATTTTTGAGAAAACATCTTAAAATTAGAAGGGATTCAACAAAAATGGATGTTTTTTGAAAACTTATGTATACATAAACAGAAATGAGGAAGCAGATGAACAAGTGGTTATGGAGTACGCTCGTCGTACTCATATTGTTGATTGGACCAAAAATGGATGCCTTTGCAGAAGGAGCGGCAAAAGCGGACGTTCTGCCAACGGGAAGTGTTGTATCAAACAGTGAATATGTATGGCGATCGGGCGACCCAGAGACGATTGTGCATATGCGCACAGGAAAAGTGTATACACTTCCCGTCCGCGTGTCGGTTGAACACAATATCGTTGGACTCGGAGACGGTCGCGTCATTTTAGATGCATATGGCGAGGTCATCATTTGGGATCCGATTAACGATGCGATGACGTCATTCCCGAATGATTCGAGCAGTGGTCTCGATTATCTTCATGCTGTGAATCAGGATTTAGAAATGATTCTTTGGAAAGGACATACGACGTATTCTGTCACTTCATTGACGGGTGAGATTCTCGGAACGTTTAATACGGAAAGTATATACGAATCGTACGACCTTCTTGCTGACGGCACGGTCCTAGTCTTCGCAAACGGTGAAATCACGAAACGAGCCATCACGGGAGAAACGCTTGAAACGCTTGGAACATATACGGACAAGGTACGATCTGCCCAATATATCGAAGAAGCGAATCAATTAGTGGTCAAGATGTCCACCGACTCACATCTCCGAATTTTTGATTTGACCACGAAACGTTGGATTGAAAAAGAGGCGGAATCTGTCACGAATCTCCTGTGGAAAGACGGGATTTACTACTTCACGATGCGGAAAGTGTTTGATACGTATTACGTGAGTTACAATGTTGCCACTGGAGAATGGAAAGAATCATCGGTGGATGATACGTTTGTTAATCTGAGAGGAGATTGGTATGTGCTATCCCATGATGTGACGGCAGGGTATACGCCGGAGTCATTTTGGAAAGCGCCACGACAACTGTTGATCGATGTACCGAAAACAACGACACGATATGAAGTGAACCAATCCTATCAAGTGAACGGAACCGCTAAACTGATTGATGGAACATCCATTCCTGTCAGTGGGACAGAATTGTCGGCAACGTATCGATATTCTGAGAAGAAACCTTTTGTTTGGGAACAAGGTAAGTTGACGATGAACACGAATGGCGGATATTCTTTTGAATTTAGATGGAACGGGTTAGAACGAACAGAAGACTTTGTAGCATCTAACTATGTTCCGCTCACACTCGATCCGCCAACAGGTGTTTTGGGACCCATCACAGGAACAACGGCACCGAACACCCCAGTATTCGTCAGTGTGACGAAAAGCACCTCTCAGTACACCGACTCACTAGATTCATTGGTCAACTATCAGTCGAAAACGGTTCAGTCAGACGAGATGGGACGCTTCACTTGGCAACCGACGCGCTGGTTCGCACCAGGATCGCGTGTGACCGTAAAAATCGGAAGCCCATCAAGTGTATATGCCGATCCAATTGAACTGGTGACGGTAAAAGAAAGTGAAGATACTTTACCGAACGACATCACGCTTGTAACGAACTCTGTAAAATCAGGTGTGACATTACAGACCACGCCACAGGCTACCGTTGACATCGTTGCCCGTAGCGAACGCGGTTATGAAGCCTGGAGTGAGCAAGTAAATGAGGATGGGATGCTCCAAATCAAATCGTTTTCTCACATGTGGTTTGGTGTTGGGACAAAAATATACTATAAGTTACAGGATGCACCTGCCTCACAGTTCCGTCTTGCGGAAGTGAAGGCGACGTATGATGCACCTATCTTCACTTGGACGCGGACACCATTGATGTACGATAAATCGATTGATGTAACGTCTAGCACAAATGAAGCATATGAAGTTTATCGGAATGACATCCTTGTGACAAAGACGAGTTCGATGCCTTATACGTTCGATACGCCATTACGCGAAGGCGATGTGATTCGTGTCAAACGCACGTATCGCGATGCCACTTACGAATTGACGAAGACGGTTCGCGCGTTCGCACCTGTTTTGAGTGTCACGGACGTCATGATGACGAAGACACAGGCGACACTCTCGATTAAAAAGACAAGTGTGGCCCCGCTTCGTTTTTACGTAAATGGTGTGGCCGTTTCACCAAAACGGTTATCAACGACACGGTACACCATCCCGGCGAAACCGGGTGACACGATTCGTGTCCGTGCCTCTGTCGGGTCAAAATCCCGTGAAGTCACAGTGGAATTGCCGAAGACCTCGCTGTCTACGCTATCCATCAACGACGAAAAGTCGTTATGGGTCGGGTATGTACTACCGAACAGTACGGTGACACTAAAGAGCGGTACGAAGACAATCGCCAGTGGAACGGCAAGCAGTACAGGCCGTGTGACGCTACGATTCAGTCGACAACCGATTGGAAGTGTCGTGACGTTGACGAGTCAGCAAGGGACGTATCGTCACATTCAGAAAAAGACCGTGACGGTCGGACCGGCTCCGACATTGTCATCGACCATTCCTTCAAGTGCGTCGAAGACATTGCGTGCGACGTCAAACGTGGCTTACGGTACACTCACGCTGATGCGTGGGACGACCGTTCTCGCAGAGAAAGAAGTAAAAACGACTTCGACGATTCTCAGTTTTTCACCGCAACGAAAAGGGACGCAGCTCACGCTTCGTCTCGTGACACCGAAAGGTCGAAGCGTAACGAAGACGTTCACCGTTCGATGAGTACTCGGACCATTCGCATGAGCGGGTGGTCTTTTTACTTTCAACATACCTGTGAGCCCTTCACTCATGTTAATATGGAAAAAAGAGGGATTGGAGGTGCGGGTCATGTGGTGGCAATGGTACGGGTTTGAGACGATCATGATGTTGATCTTTGCAGGGATATCCATAGGGACTGGAAGACATCTGTTCCTGTCAAAAACGGATAAGGTTCTCACGATTTCGTTTGTGAGTATGGTCATTGGTTTTTGTATGATGCTCGTCGGAGTGGGATACATAAGAGGATTTGATGGAATGGGTTGGTTCGTATACGGTTTGCTCCTATACGGTGGAAGTCTCCTTGTCTACTTGACGTTCACTATTTTTCGTTTGAAACGGGAGCAGTAAAGAGAATGAGTGATTTGACCTTTTTGATGTTGTTGTTTCTTGGATTGACACTAGGAGTAGTGCTATCAATCTATCACGTGATGCGGTCGAAAAGACGACGGCCCGTGTTACTCCTGATCGGTACATTACTAGTCGTAAGTGGCTATGTACTTGTGATTGGCAATCTGGCATTTGGATACGGCTGGGGAGCATTGTGGTGGGGGCTAGTTGGTCTCTCTATGAACGTCCTCGGATTGATTGTTCATCTTCTTGTATGGATCTATTATCTATTGAAAGAGAAGCGAGTCCGGTCATGAAAATGAGCGGATTTTTTCCTGTTCAAACTTTAGACACTTTTACGTGAAATAATGAGCAAAGTCATTGAATCTTATATTGTGAAATAGTACACTAAGGTCAAGAAGTAAATGTGATGTTTATCACAATATAAAACGAAACGTATTGTCTAACATAAAAGGAGAGACGACTCATATGAAAATCGCAGTCATCGGATGTACACACGCAGGAACAGCAGCAGTCAAAGGATTACTCGCCAAGCACGACAATCTCGATATCACCGTTTACGAGCGGAACGATAACGTTAGCTTCCTCTCGTGTGGGATTGCGCTCCACGTTGGTGGTGTCGTCCAACGTGCGGAAGAGTTATTCTACTCGTCACCACGTGAACTTGAAGAACTCGGTGCGACGATGCGCATGAAACATGACGTCTTGTCAATCGACTCCGAAGCGAAGACGGTCCACGCTAAAAATCTTGAGACCGGTGAAGACGTGCATGACACGTATGACCGCTTGATCGTCACGACGGGTTCATGGCCGATCGTCCCGACGCTCCCAGGAATCGAAATGAATGGAATCGAGCTCTGTAAAAACTACGCGCACGCCCAACGCATCATCGAGCGGGCGACAGACGCGACGAAGATTGCCGTCATCGGGGCTGGCTATATCGGGGTCGAGCTCGTCGAAGCGTTCGAAGCATACGGAAAACACGTCACATTCATCGATAGTGCCGACCGCATCTTGAATAAGTATCTCGACAAGTCGTTCACGGATCCACTAGAAGCGGATATGACCAGTCGCGGAATCGATCTTGAACTCGGTCAGACGGTCGAAGCGTTCCGTGGAACAGAAGGGAACGTCACACACGTCGTGACGGACAAAGGTGAATTCGAAGCGGATCTCGTCATTCTCTGTGTCGGATTCCGTCCGAACACGGGACTCTTAGAAGGACAGGTCGATATGCTCGGGAACGGTGCCATCATCGTCGATGAATATATGCGTACGAGCAACCCCGATATTTTTGCGGCAGGTGACAGCTGTGCCGTCTACTATAACCCGGCGCATACACACGCCTATATCCCACTTGCGACGAACGCTGTCCGCATGGGAACACTCGTCGCGGAGAACATGATGCAACCACGCGTCCGCTACCAAGGGACACAAGGAACGTCGGGACTTCGACTCTATGACTGGAATATCGCGTCATCTGGTTTGACGGAAGAAGCGGCAGCGCTCTTTGGACTCGAAGTGGAGAGTGTCGTCATCGAGGACGCGTATCGTCCGGAGTTCATGCCGACCGCAGAGAAAGTCGAATTCAAACTCGTCTATGAAAAAGGGACACATCGGATTGTCGGTGGACAAGTGTTATCGAAAGCGGATTTGACGCAAGCGGTCAACACACTCTCGCTCGCCATCCAAAACGAGATGACGATCGAAGAGCTCGCCTATGTCGACTTCTTCTTCCAACCGCACTACAACAAGCCATGGCACTTCCTGAACAGCGGAGCGCTTGAAGCGATGAAAGACAAAGTGAATGCCTAACAAAAAAACGCGGAAGCTCATGGCTTCTGCGTTTTTTATAGATAACGTGGCGCATCTTTCATGGAATTCGTCAAAATCATATAAAGCAGGAAACTCCCAGGTAGAATCAAGAAGATGAGTCGAACTCCTATTGAAGAAATACCAAAGTATTCAGCAATTCCACCACATACTCCTGACAGAGAGCGGTCCGTCGCCGACTTTCGAAGTGTACGTTGCATAGTAAAGCTCCTTATGAGTTGATATGTAAATTTTACCATATGAGTGTATGGAAAAGCGCATCAATTTAATTGATGCGCTACTGTTTATTTCAAGATGTCGACGAGTTCATCGAGCACTTGGTTTGCAGACAAGACGCCACCAGACGTGTTCCAAATGTCATCACTGACTTCTGTCACTTCCCCTGCTTTGACAGCATCGAGGTCTTTCCACAACTGATTCGATTGCCATTCTTCGGCTGTCTTCGACCCGTCTGCTCCACCATATGTGAAGTAGACGATGTGGTCGCCTGCCATCTCCGGGATCCGTTCCATCGCGACTGGCTCAGCGAATTCCGCTTTATCTTGTGACGCTGGACGTTTGATGCCGACATCATTAAGGATGACGCCGGAGAAGCTGTCATTGAAGTAGATGCGTGACTCGCCAGGAAGGAAGCGGACGACCGAGAGTTCTTTATTCACGGCGTCTCCGAGATCTGCTTTCGTATCTTCGACGTGCTGTTCGTAGTCGGCCAACGCTTGATTGCCTTCCTCTTCTAGGTTGAGTGCGTTCGCATAAAGGGTGAAGTTCTCTTGCCAATCACCTTTGAGCGTCTCTGACATGACCGTCGGTGCGATGGCGTTTAACTTGTCATAGATGTTCTCTTGACGAAGTTTCGTTCCGATGATGAGATCTGGCTTGAGTTTCGCGATGGCCTCTAAGTTGACTTCACTTTCTGTCCCGACTTCCGTGACGTCTGTCATCTCAGACTCGATGTGCGGGTACCATGGGTCGCCGTTCCATGATTTGACGGCTCCGACTGGTTTGACGTCGAGGGCGAGAAGGGCCTCTGTCCCTTCGTTCGTCAAGACGACGACGCGTTCCGGGTTTTCAGGTACGTCCGCCGTTCCCATCGCGTGCTCAATCGAGCGAGTCGCCGTTTCTGAACTTGTATCGTTCTCTGTATCGTCAGACCCGCCGCAAGCAGCGAGGACGACGGTTAAGCAAAGCGTAAGTAACGCGAGCATCCACTTTTTCATTACAATTCTCCTCTATGTAGGTGATTTTCCTTCCTGACTATAAGTGATAATGATTCTCACTGTCAACCCCTTTTTCTGGAACGCAATATTTGCTATGGTAGGAAAGGAAAGAAGTGAGGACATGAAAAAACCTTGGATCAAATTACTTTTCTTGATCATTTGTTTACCTATCTTAAGTTATATTTCCCTGCGCGTTGGTGTGATCGCCGTCAGTCATGAAGATGTGATGACGTTCCAAGCGGACGGTTCATCACAAGCGATGATTGCGTTGGCAGACAATCGTATCCCACGGACGGTCGTCGCGCTACTCGTCGGTAGTGTCCTAGGTCTCGCTGGGCTCATCTTTCAACTCGTGACCCGTAACCCGCTCGCATCTCCTGATATTTTGGCGGTAAACGCGGGAGCGAGTCTAGCCATCGTGCTCGTGACGCTTTTTGGGTTCAGTAGTATCGCCTCGTTCACGACAGCCTCGCTCATCGGAGCGTTTATTGCCGGCGTGATTGTCTATCTACTGAGTGCGAACGGAGGGAACGTCATGTATATGACGCTTGCCGGGGCGTCGCTTGCCGCTCTATTCAGTTCCTTCACCCAGTCGATCATCGCGTATGAGGAAGGCGCGCTCGATGAGGTGCTGTTCTGGCTGACCGGGTCGGTCGCCGGACGATCGCTCACGCTCGTCGAGACGTTGTTGCCATGGATGGCGGCGGCGGTCATTCTCGTTCTCTTGCTCAGTAAAGAGTTAGAGACGTTATCGCTCGGAGACCAGGTCGCCCGTTCACTCGGACAAAATGTCGGCATCATCAAGTTCGTCGCCGTGACGCTCGCCGTCGTGCTCTCCGCATTCGGGGTGGCACTTGCCGGACCAATCGCATTTGTTGGTCTGCTCGCTCCCCATTTGGCAAAATATCTGTTCAGGACGGCCTTTTTCGCTCGTCTCGCCGGAAGTGCCCTCATCGGTAGCGTCCTGTTGCTTGCGGCGGATATTCTGGGACGTATCATCCTGTTCCCACGCGAAGTGACCGTTGGGGTCGTACTCGCCGTCATCGGTGGGGCATTCTTCATCTATCTCGTCAGTGTCAGACAAGGAGTCTTTAAATCATGAAAACATATCGCTTTCGAAAAGGTCCTGTCTCGTTCACGCTCCGGAAGCGTGAAATCGAGTTGGCGCTTCTACTTGTCGTTGGATTGCTCGTGTCGATTTATTTCGGGCTCGCCATCGGTGACACATTCCTTAGTCCCGCCTCACTCGCTGCCCTGTTCATCGGAGCAGGGGATGCATTCGAGCAGCTCGTCGTCTTCGAGTTTCGGATGCCACGTGTGTTGATGGCAATCACTGCCGGCGCAAGTCTCGCCGTCAGCGGTCACTTGTTACAACTGACAATCAAAAACGAACTGGCATCCCCGGAGATTTTCGGGATTGTCGGAGGTGCAGGGGTTGCGACGGCTACGTTCTTCACCGTTTTCTCGGATGAGCGAACGAATCAGCTGTCAGTGCCGCTCGCCTATATCCCAATCGCTTCGTTCCTTGGGGCGATTGTTGTCGGGATGTTCCTCTTCTATTTGTTGAAACGTGGAGTCCCACCTGTCCGGCTAGCACTTGTTGGGATCGGAATCAGCATCTTCTCGCAAGGGATCGTTCAGTTCATGATGCTCGCCTCGAACGTTTACCGAAAGAATGATATCCAACAATGGCTCACCGGTACAGTCTACGCCGCGACGTGGAATCAATTGAAGATTATGGTGCCATTCGTCCTTCTCTTTTTGCTGGCAGCCTTCTTGATTGAACGTCATGTTCGTCCGCTTCATATCAGTGAAGCGACAGCGACGAGCATCGGCGTACCGGTACGCGGGATTCAGCGTGGGACGTTGTTGCTTTCCTGTTTACTCGCCGGAATCGGTGTCGCCTTTGTCGGTGCAATCGGTTTTGTTGGGTTGATGGCACCTCATATCGCTCGACAAGGGTTGAAGCTCCCTTACATTTGGGCGACGCTGCTTGTCGGGGCGACGATTGTCGTGTTGGCGGACGTACTCGCTCGGACGATTTTTTATCCGTATGAACTACGGACCGGCGTGATGACAGCCGTCATCGGAGCACCGTATTTCTTCTACTTACTTCGACGGATGATGAAAGGAAGCATGAGATGAACACATTTGATTTGAACCACGTAACCATCGGATATGAACAGAAGACGGTGCTCGATCAATTATCATTCTCCATCCCACATGGGAAAATCACCGTCCTTCTCGGCGCGAACGGCTGCGGGAAGTCGACGCTCCTCTCGACGCTTGCGAGACAGCGAGATGCACTTGGCGGGGAGATCGCATTTCGAAACAAACCGCTCGATTCGTATCGAGCGAAAGAGGCGGCTCGACTCATGGCATTCATGCCACAAGTGAACGTGGCACCGGATGGATTGACCGTCGAACAACTCGTCCGATTCGGGCGTTATCCGTACCAGACGTTCTTCAAACGATATTCGGAAGACGATGAACGGGCCGTCGAGCGGGCACTCGCCTTCACCGATACGATATCGCTCCGTGACACGCTCGTCAGCAACCTTTCCGGAGGACAAAAGCAACGGGTGTGGATCGCGTTGGCACTCGCCCAAGAATCGGAGACGATCCTGCTCGATGAACCGACGACATACTTGGACATGTCGCACCAAATCGAGATTTTAGATTTGATGTATCGATTGAATCGATTGGAAGGAAAGACGATCATCATGGTACTTCACGACCTTCACTTGGCATGTCGCTATGCCGATCATGTCATCGCATTAGCTGGCGGTAACGTGTATCGCGAAGGAAGTCCGAACGATGTCGTCGATGAGACGTTCATGAAAGACGTTTTCGGCCTCAAAGTCGTGGTGACCGAGGATCCGCTATACGGGACACCGCTCTGTGTACCGTATTCGCACTATGAGTTGAATGAAAAACGACCGACCTGAACCTAGTCTGCGGACTAGGTTTTTTTACGGAAAAGCAGGGAAAAAGAGTAGGGTAAGTGCGCGTCATGTTTTCTACCTAAGAGGAGGAATTTTTCATGGCTAAAAAGGAAAAACAACCGTATCACATCGTCACGTTCACGTTCCCAGAAGAGGCAATCTCGTATCAGGCGTTCAGTAAGCTGAAAAAGTACCATTCGGATGGGCTCGTCGGTTTTGAACAATTGGTCGTCATCAAGCGTGAAGAGAACGGGGCGTTCTCGTTTGAGGATGCGGCACAGCTCGCACCGGTCAATAAGTCGACGAAAGGTGCGCTCATCGGGATGGCGGTTGGAATCCTCGGAGGTCCGTTCGGTATCCTGTTCGGGACACTCACAGGTGGTCTCATTGGCGGCACGAAAGACGTAAAACATTTACAAGGCATCCAAGACACGTTCAAACGGACGGTCGGTAACATCGAACCAGGTCAGACCGGGGTCATGGCGATCGGAGAAGAATTCGACCCATCGATTTTAGACGGGCTTGCAGCAGAGTTCGGAGGGACAATCACGCGGACAGACGAGGAGCTGTGAATCATGAAACTCGGGATCTTAGGTGCCGGGAAAGTGGGACGCACGCTCGGGGAGCAGTTCGAACGAGCAGGCTATGAGGTGCTGTACGGGACACGGACGGAACGGGAAGGGACATTGACGCTATAAGAGGTCGCCTCGACGAGCGATGTCCTATTGCTCTGTACGCAGTTCGCGGCCGCAGTCGATCTGATACCGACACTCGACGGTCTGGATGGGAAAGTATTGATTGATGTGACGAATCCGATTGTCATCGAATTTAACGAGGTCGAGCGACCGGACGGGGTTTCGGGAGCGGAGTATTTGCAGCGACTCATTCCGGATACGAAAGTTGTGAAGGCGTTCAATCAGACAGGGGTCGAGAATTTAGGCGATCCGAATGGGTCCGTCATGTTCGTCGCAGGTGAAGATGAGGAAGCGGTGCGGCTTGTTGTCGAGCTATCGAACGAAATCGGATTCGATACGCATCCGCTCCACGGACTGAAACTTGCTCGTGAGCTCGAAGGGTTGGCGTGGCTCTGGATTCATCATGCAGTGAAAGAGCGAAAATCACGGGACTTCGCCTTCTACTTAACAGAACGTTGAAAGACGATCGGGGCGAGATGACCCGATCGTCTTTTTTGATTAGAATCCTGTATAGCGATCAGAACGTGTTTGAAGCAGCTTAATCGTCTCGCGCTCAATCTGCTCAACTTCACGTTGTTGCCAACCCGGCATGAGAAATGCATCAACGAGTGCCCAAATGCCTGTGATGAATGCACCGAGACCGAGCGTCAAGACGACGAGTAGGACCATGGCGATTCCTGAACCGATTTTTTTGAAATAGAAACGATGCGCACCAAATGCACCGAGGAAAAACCAAAGCAAGTAGGCGACGAGCAAGCTACGTTTTCGTTTTTCGACTTCGCTGTTCACGAGTAACATTTCTTCTGTCGTCAAATCCATACGCGAATCATACATAGAACTCCAACTCCTTATCCATAATTGTTATAATGAGTTCGCACTCAAGTATATCGGAAAATGGATTTGTTTCCATGATTTCCTAAAAAGAAAAGAGGTTCTTTATGCTTTTTCCGATTTTGACGTTTATCGTCGCATTTGTTCACGTCGTTGGTGGGGCGGTTGCCCTTTATCAATATCCGCAATATAAACGTATGGCAATCAGTGCCATCGTACTCGGGTTCGTCTACGGTGGATTGACCGTGGCGGTGATTGGATTATGAAGTGGGGGTCAAACGGATCACTTCGTTCGCGTCTTCAAATGCAGAGCGGCTATCAGTTGGGGACATACTTATTTTTAGGTCTCATCATTTTTGATTTACTCTTAGGCGACGTTCCAAGAATCTCGTTTGCGATGTATGCCTTGTTCTTTTACTTTTGGCAGCGTGAACGCGTAGAGAAAGAAGAGAAGGGGGTGGCGGAGAAGATGAAGCGGAAGTCGGATGAGTGGACGATCACACTTGTCGTCTTGCTTTGTTTAGTAGGCTATGTGGTCTCCCTTGCCCTACAATATCCATCTGTTTCGTTGCTCGAGCTGAGCATCTATGGCTTCTCGACAATTTTCTGCATCCGGGCGTTGACCTTGATCTATGCGATGTACCAACAGCAGCTCGACTAAAACCCATCCTTCCACTGAGAAAGGATGGGTTTGATTTAGGACGCGGCTCGTCGCAGGACGAGCTTTTCTTTTACATAGATGCCGCTATAGACGAGGAAACAGCCGAAGCTGACCAACAGTCCGATGTAGACGCTCATCATGAACGGGGTGAGAAGCGACCCAATCAAAATCGTCGAACGTGATAAGAAGTCGGCACCGGCGAACGAGGTCCCGGCAAACGCAGAGTACGCACCACGGCGGTCTTCTGGCATCATGTTCGCCTTCTCCGTGTTCAATACCGGTGAGTACAACAATTCGCCGAATGTTGCGATGAGCATGAAACCGAGAAGGAGCATCATCGAATTCGCACTCGTGATGACGGCGTACCCGATCGTGTATAGCACGAGCCCACCGAGAAGTGTGTGCTTGTTTGAGAAACGTGAGGCGAGACGTTGGATGAAGAACGTCAACGCGACGACGATGAGCGTGTTCTCGATTTGAATGAGACTCATCATCCGCACCCCGTTGATTGTCCATGATTCAATCGAGAGCGGTTCGAATGAATCGGCGAGCCGGACCGCGACATAACTACCCATTGAGAACTCAGCAGCGAGGATACACATCGAGCCGAAGACGACTTTGACGAACGGGCGGTCACGCCAGGCGATTTGATAACTTTGGAACACGTCGACGAAGACGAGGCGAAGCTTTTGAGAGGTCCACGTCCGTTTCGTGTCCTCGAGGAAGATGGCGTACGCGATCGGCAACATGCTCGACGTGAACGTCAAAATCCAAAATAGTAACAATTGATTGCTGACATAGAGCCAGCCCCCGAGTGCCGTCCCAATCGTAATGGATAAGTTGATCAACCAGTAATCGAGCGCGTACACGGCTTTTCGGTTCTCAGGCGTTGTCGCATCGATGATGATGGCGCTCATCGCAGGCCGCCCGAGGTTGTTCGTGACCGTGAAAATCGTATAGGCGATCATGAAAATGATCATCTGGTCGAACTGAAGACTGAGCGTCATGACGAGAAACATCGAAGCGGTGAGACTTGCCGTCAACACGAGAAGTCGCTTCCGTGAGAATTTATCAGCAAGGTATCCCCCGATTAACCCGATCGCGTATCCGAGACAGACGAGCGAGATTAAGAAGACGCCCGCGATCCATTCATTGAACGCTTTGACAAAGAGAAGTGCCATGAACGGCATGATGGCGAATGAGACCGAACGGTTGAAAAATGATGTCACGAGTCGAACTTTTATTGGTTTAGGTATATCTTTCCATTTCATCTTGTCACCTTCCATTCTGTACCTGTATGATAAACAAGACAACGGATTTGAAAAATGGACGACATGGAGAAATGATGTCCACTTTTAAGGGGGGGATGTGACGTGGATGCATATTTATTTCGATTGTGGAAAGAGTGTCGGGACGGAGCGTACACGATTTCCGATATGGCGGAAGCCATTCATTTAAGCCCGAAACAGACGAAGCGTCATTTGGCACGGTGGCAAGAAGAAGGATGGCTTACGTATACGAGCGGCCGCGGACGGGGGAATTTGACGCGTCTCGAATGGCTACGACACGTCGAGCGTGATTTGGCGAAACAGCTGCTTGACCGCATAGAGAAAGAGTCGGTCGAGGCAGTGACAAATCAGCTGGAGTGGGACTGGTCGCCTGCACAGGCGGGTCGGTTCATGCGTCAACTCGAGAAGAAGTTCGGTTACGTCCAAACATCGAGTGATGCACTCATCATCCCGCGACGCCGTCACTTTTTGACGACACATCCGCTCGAGGCGGCTGACATCCACAGTGCCCACCTCGTGCAGAACGTCTTCAATCGTCTGTTCATGATTGACGCGTCTGGTGAGGTCACAGGGGAGCTTGCGCATCACTATGAATGGCAGGGGAATACGCTCGTCTTGTTTCTTCGGAAAGGGGTACGATTCCATGACGGGTCGCTCATGACGAGTAAAGATGTGACGAAAAGTTTACGCACACTCGTTCAGTCGGATGCGTATCGGTATATGTATCGGCACGTCCGGCATATCGCATCGAACGGCACGTATCGCGTCGACGTCACGCTCGACCGGCCTCGGAATTCGTACATCCCGAAACTGTCGATGATTCATACGAGTATCGCTAAAGGAAGTGTCGGGACGGGGCCGTTTCAATTGGATCGCCATGACAAGGAGAAGACGGTCCTCCTCGCCTTCGAGAATTATTTTGGGGTGCGGGCGCTCCTCGACCGGGTCGAGTTCATCAAAGTGCCGGACGGATACGATCCGACGTATCGCATCTCATCAAGAGATTCCAAAGAAACCGGACACATCTCGACACCGTCCGGGTTCGGGCTTGTCATCTTGAACAGTCACCCGAATAGTGTGTTCGCGAATGAAGAAGCGAGACATTACATGCATCGATTGATTGCGGAGATTCGACCGGAAATCGGGACACGGAATGAACGGAGAACACCGAACGACCGAGGTTTTCTCGGTTCGCTGAGCGAGACGTATCGCATTCCAAAAGGAACACCCGTCACGTTCGACCGACCGATTCGAATCAAACAGACGGACTTCACGAACGATACGACCGACTGGATTGCCGAAATGTTAACGCGTCACGGCATTGCTTATGAGTTCGTGCCCATCAGCTTCAAAGATTCGATCCATGACAAGACGTATTATGAATACGTCGATTTGGTCGTTCACGGGGAAGTGTTCGAGCGGAACATCACGCTCGGGTTTGAACAGTTCATGACGAACGAGTACTCGCCCCCGCATAAAGTGTTCCCTTATATCGAGGGGATGGTGGAGCGGGTCAGGCAATATGATGACCTGCCGTTTGAAGACTGGTTGCCGCTACACCGGGAGATTGAGCGCGAGTTGAAAGAGAAGTCGTACTTCATCCCGCTCTATAACGAGGAGAGGACCATACCGTTCCCGGTCGAGCTGAAGGACGTCTGTGTCGACTTGTTTGGTTATTTTGATTTTGCGAAACTATGGATTCCATCATAAGGAGGGGTTCGATGAGGAAAAAACTATTGTTGGCATTTCTTTTCTTCAATCCAATCGTATTTCTGATAGGATGGTGGAACGGTGAATGGATGACGATTACAGTGGCGGGATTCGGTGTTGTCTTCCATGCACTTTATCAGGAGCAACTCGAACAGTTTGATGGAGAGAAGGTGAAGTCACTGATACAGAATGTCGATTCGAAACTCGTCTCATCGATTGGCTTTCTTTCAATTTTCAGCTTTTTTGTCGTCGTCTGGTTCTTTGACGAGACGTCAGTTCCGTTGCTTGATACGATGTACGTCGTGTTTGGTGTCATCATGATGCGTCGTGGTATGTTGATTCGCAGTGCTGTACTCCATGAAAAGATTGATTTGACGAACGTCATCCATATAAAGAAAACCCCGAGCTCGTAAGACTCGGGGTTTCATTATGCGGATTTGTCCGTGCCTTCTTTTTTGACTTTTCGGGCGAGTGCCAAGATTTGATACACTTTGAAAAAGTCGTAAGCGGCGACGGCGATGATGAAGTACGTCCAGAAGCTGAAGCCGTACTCTTGTACCGAGAAGTACGCGAGGACGGTGAACAACACACCGAACGATAGACTGAAGAGCATCATCACTTTTAATTGTCGCGGCATAACTGCCACCTCATTTCTACATTAAAAATAGTACGAGCATCACGAGCGCGTTGTTAAACGCGTGGATGGCGATTGGAACGATCAATCGTCTTGTCTTCGCATACGCGTAAGAGAATGCAAAACTCATCGCGATATACACGAGGAACCGATTATCTTGGTGGATGAGTGCGAATAGGATCGAACTGACACCAAAGGCAATCCAGAAACCGAAGCGCGCGTTCAAGTTCCCGAACAAAATATGACGGAAGAGAATCTCTTCGATGATCGGTCCGAGTAAGACGACTGGCAAAATCATAAGTGGAATGACTTCCACCATCTCGGCGATGTTTTGTGTGTTCATCGACTCGACCAGTTCACCAGAGATGGCCGTCTCAATCAAGTTCGCCACGATGACGAGCCCGTATTGCATCAAAATCCCGAGCCCGATCCATTTGACCGTGTCGTTCAAGTTCGACTGGATACCTTGGGCTTTGTATTGTTTCAAGTCTGGCCAGATGAGCAAGATTGACAGAACAATCGTCACACCGAATCCGATGGCGAGCCAGAGCCCGACGAACGTTTCTGTTAGCCATTCCGGTCGTACTTCACTGAGGACGAGCGGGAATAGCTGGACGAACGCATATAGTAAAATCGGGGTGAGGTGCCGGAGACGAATGTTAGGCGCCATCGAAAAACGGGTATTTATCGATTGGTTTGAGTTTAGTGTAGCCAATTCAACACGTCCTTAATATAAGAGTGAACCTACCTTTCTCTCATTGTAACAAATAAGTTCTCTTGACCGCGAGTAAGAGCATTTTTTAATGTATCCCACTTGATTTTTTTATCGACACATACTACACTAATCAGTGTTAGCACTCCTTTTAGCTGAGTGCTAAAACCTTACGATACACATTACATCATTCATATTCGGAGGAGGGTTTTTCCATGTTAAAACCACTAGGCGATCGTGTCATCATCGAAGTCGTGGAGAAAGAAGAAAAGACGATCGGGGGCATCGTGCTTCCTGATACGGCGAAAGAAAAGCCGCAACAAGGGAAAGTCGTCGCAGTCGGTACAGGCCGCGTGACGGACGAAGGCAAGCGCATCGATCTTGACGTGAAAGAAAATGATTTGGTCATCTACTCGAAGTACGCAGGTACCGAAGTGAAGCATGATGGAAAAGAATACTTAATCGTTCGCGAGAGCGATATTCTCGCAATCGTAGGCTAAGCACCATTATTCAAAAACTTTTTTTAGGGGGAAATGAACGATGGCAAAAGATATTAAATTCTCAGAAGATGCACGTCATGCGATGCTTCGCGGCGTCGACGCACTCGCTGACGCAGTCAAAGTAACGATTGGACCAAAAGGACGCAACGTTGTCCTCGAGAAGAAATTCGGTTCACCACTCATCACAAACGATGGCGTGACAATCGCGAAAGAAATCGAACTCGAAGACCGCTTCGAAAACATGGGCGCGAAACTTGTTGCGGAAGTCGCGTCGAAGACGAACGAAGTCGCAGGGGACGGTACGACAACAGCGACAGTCCTCGCACAAGCGATGATTCGTGAAGGGCTCAAGAACGTCACAGCGGGCGCGAACCCGATGATTCTTCGTAAAGGAATCGACAAAGCGGTCACACGCGCACTTGAAGAGTTGAAAGCCATCTCGAAACCAATCGAGTCAAAAGAAGCGATCGCACAAGTCGCGGCCATCTCGGCAGCAGACGAAGAAGTCGGCGAATTGATCGCAGAAGCGATGGAGCGCGTCGGGAACGACGGTGTCATCACAATCGAAGAATCACGCGGCTTCACGACTGAACTCGACGTCGTTGAAGGAATGCAGTTCGACCGTGGATACTTGTCACCATACATGATCTCAGACTCTGACAAGATGGAAGCGTCACTCGACAACCCGTACATCTTGATCACAGACAAGAAGATCTCGAACATTCAAGAAATCATCCCAGTACTCGAGCAAGTCGTGCAACAAGGGAAGCCGATCTTGATCGTCGCAGAAGATATCGAAGGCGATGCCCTCGCGACACTCGTCTTGAACAAACTTCGTGGTACGTTCAACGCGGTAGCCGTCAAAGCACCAGGATTCGGTGACCGTCGTAAAGCGATGCTTGAAGACCTCGCGACACTCACAGGTGGTCAAGTCATCACAGAAGACCTCGGTCTCGATCTCAAATCAGCATCACTCGACATGCTCGGTCGTGCATCGAAAGTCGTCGTCACAAAAGACACAACGACTGTCGTCGAAGGTGCAGGGAACGAAGACGCGATTAAAGCCCGCGTTCAAACGATCCGTAACCAAATCGAAGAGACAACGTCTGACTTCGACCGTGAAAAACTCCAAGAGCGTCTCGCGAAACTCGCAGGTGGCGTAGCCGTTGTTAAAGTCGGTGCAGCTACGGAGACAGAGCTCAAAGAGCGTAAACTCCGCATCGAAGACGCACTCAACGCGACACGTGCAGCAGTTGAAGAAGGAATCGTTGCGGGTGGTGGTACATCACTCATCAATGTCATCCCAGCCGTTCGTGCGTTGCTTGCAGAAGTGACAGCGGATGAAGCGACTGGTGTGAAACTCGTCCTTCGTGCACTCGAAGCACCGGTCCGTCAAATCGCGGAAAACGCGGGTGAAGAAGGTTCGGTCATCGTCGAGAAACTTAAGAACGAGTCAGTCGGTGTCGGGTACAACGCGGCAACTGGCGAATATGTCGACATGATCGCACATGGTATCGTCGACCCAGCGAAAGTGACGCGTTCAGCACTTCAAAACGCAGCATCTGTTTCAGCGATGTTCCTCACAACGGAAGCGGTCATCGCAGACAAGCCAGAAAAAGACGCTCCTGCAATGCCTGACATGGGCGGCATGGGTGGAATGGGCGGTATGATGTAAGTCATATGCCTTCACAGGAACCATTCATCAGCGAAAGCTGGTGGGTGGTTTTTTGTTTTATATATTGGAAATAAATTAAATACACCCTTTGGCCCTTATTATTTTCTTTTATAGATAATATTTACTTAAATGTAATTAATAACTTAATTAATGATTGCTAGTGGTATAATATAGAAATTAAATAAGGAGGGTTAAAATTGAAAAAAATAAAGCTAATCACATCTCTAGTACTAGTTAGTTCAATTTCTATCTCGAATGTTCAAATGCTTACACCAGTTTCAGCAGAAGAGGAAAAATATAATCTGTCTTCTGAAGTAAATGTGCTTAAAGACACTGACGAAGTTATGATTTATACAGTTAATGAGGAAGGTTCTTTATATAAATATTATGAGTATATAAGTTTATATAAAGTAAAAACGTATAAGTATTTGATTGCAAACAATGAAGAAATACTAGTTGAAAATTTTGAAACGGTTTTTAATTCCGAAGGGAATATAATTGAATCTGAAATAGCAAATCAAACTAGTGAAGTTGACAATTTAGATTATGGAACTACATATAATCAAGTGAGCAGCGTTTCACAAGGTATTTCTTTAGCAAGTGCAAGTGGTAAATGGGTTAAAACTAGTTCGGTTGCCGGTATGAGTTATATTCAATACTCTAATGGGGGAGGATTGGCTAGATACAGTACTATGGAAAAGAAAATACCTAAATACAATACAAAATTTAATGAATATACGAAAAAGGTAGACTCTCTGATTAACATTGAGCGTAGTACTTTAATTAGCGCCTTTGGATTGGGCGGTATCGATGCTCTCATAAAAGCTTTTTCAGGTAAAAAGATGAGTGTGGCAGCAGTGAAAAAATTCGCTTCATCAGTTTTAAAAGGTACAATAGGAGTAGGGACTGCATACAACATAATTGACTATGTTCTTACTTATGATAAAACTCATAAACAATTTTATAGTATCCCGGGAAGTTATTATTATTGGAAGAGACTTTAAAGTATAAGACAAGACTTAAATGGATGTTAGAACATGACATAACCATCTTCAATAATGAATCTTCAAATTGAAACCTACTTATCCTTCATTCGTAATGATCGAAGGAGGGGGGGGCGATGGCACCACATTGCACGAATTGTCACTATAAATGGAAAATGAAAGAGGTATGGTCATTTGGATTTTCCAAAGACAGAAAAGCATGTCCGAATTGTGGACACACGCAATATATTTCTGGTGAAACTCAGCGTCTATTTACATTAGGCTATTTGAGTCTTCTATTTGTTCCATTTCTTCTATTTCGAATCCGATTAAGCGATGAGAATAATCCATTCCTGTAACAAGGATAACGAAAAACAGGGCTACGATACGTAGTCCTGTTTTTGTATGGTCTTAACATTCAGTCTGTCTGTTTCCGGTTATACATCACGACACTACCGACGAATGCAGCAAGCGCCCACGCCGTAAGCAAACCGAGCTCTAGCCCGACGGTACCGAAGTTCGCACCGTCTTCCACTTGATGAGCCACATCAATCAAGAGCACGTTCGGTAAATACTCTAGCAATCCGATGATGGCGAAACGGTCTTGTAGTGGCAACAACATCGGTGAGAACGAGAAGAAAAAGAACGGCAACATGACAATCAATGAAGCTTCCATGACCGTCTTCGACATCAAGCCGAACATCGTTCCGATCCCGATATAAAAGAATGTCGAGACGATGAGCGCGAGAGCGATCACAGCCAGATTTTGTGGAGCATAATCCATCAAAAATGACGAGGCTACGATGAGGATCATCGTCGTCACGAATGTGAGAGCGCTCTTTCCGAGCAAGATGTCGAGCGTGCTCGCTGGGGATAACATGAGCCCGCGAAGCGTGTTCTTCTCTTTCTCTTCGGCAATCAATGCACACTGCACAAAGATTGCGACGAGGCTGAACGTGATGTTGATGACGAAGTACGTGATATCGACGCCGCCTTCACCGATTCGCGAATAAAAGACAGCGAAGAAGAGCGGCATGACCAAGGTTGACGAGACGAATAAGTTTCGTGACAAATCCTTGTAGTCTTTTTGGAAAATGGCGAGTGCGCGTTTCAATGAAAAAGTCATGATAATTTCCTCCCTGTCACTTCGATAAAGATGTCGCCGAGTGTCGGCTCATTGGAGTGAATCGATGCTATATTTTTAGCACGCATCTGTTTATGGAGCCAGTCCGCGCCTTCGTCGGTTTGTGTCACTTCATGCGTCTGACCGTTGTTCAATTCGACTCGCATCGAACCAGTCGCATATTTCCTGCGCAATACGTTCGGGGCATCGAGCAGTTGAATCGACCCTTGATGTAAGAAAGCGACACGATCACACAGCTCTTCGGCTTCTTGCATATCGTGTGTCGTCAGAAAGATGGTCGTTCCGTTTGCCTTCAACCGTTCAATTCCTTTATAGATATGTCGAGAGTTGACCGGGTCGAGAGCCGAGGTCGGTTCATCTAGAAACAGGAGCTCTGGCTCATGAAGAAGGGCGCGTGCGAGCGTCACCCGTTGTAACATCCCTCTAGAGAGTTTGTCGATGCGCTTCTTCCGTTCCCCGCTGAGGTTGACCATGTTCAATACCTCATCGATCCGAGTCTTTGGTTCATCATAAAGGTCACAATATAAGCTCAGGTTCTCTTCTATAGAAAGTCGTGTATAAAGACCACTATTGTCCGTCAACACGCCGATGCGTTTACGGTACTGTTCTTGTTTCAAATCAGCGACCGGTACGCCGAAGACGGTGGCATCACCGGCTGTCTGTGCGAGTTGTGACGTCAAAATTTTAATCGTCGTCGTCTTTCCTGAACCACTCGGTCCTAAGAAGCCGAACACTTCCCCTTTTCCTACCGTGAACGTCACATCATGTAACGCTTCCTCGTTTCCAAACAATTTCTTCAACCCGTTCACTTGAATGATTGGTTCCATTCCCGTTCCTCCTTGTCGATGTCGTCTTGCTTGTCTCTATCGTATAGGGAATGGGGGAAGGCCGCACTAAAATGGCGATAAATGGTGCTTATCAGGAGTTGAATGAAGCGAATAGAACTGTGAATGGAGACTATTTGAGCCCCATCATCGTCTTCAATTCTGCCATTTTTGTCTTGGATAACGGAATCGTTGTCTTCTCTGAATCATCCAAGACGAGACTGAAGCTATTTTTCGTATAGGTGATGACTTCGCGGACACGTTGTAAGTTCACGAGATAAGACCGATGGCAGCGGAAGAAACCGTACGGAGTCAAACGCGTCTCGAGCTCATTCATTGTGAAGACGCTCGGGAACTGATCCGATTGACTATGTAAAATCGACTGTCCGTCCTGACTTTCGATGAAGTCGATTTCAGGAGGATCTAGTAAGATGATTTTTTCGTTCACTTTCGTCGGGATTTTCTCGAAACGGACGTGGATGACCTCAGATGAGATGTCTGTCTCATCCTCTTCTTCTGGTTCCACATCTAACAAGCGCAAGTGACGATGGTCAATCCGATAAACGGTCGATGTCATGAAGAGCGCACTCTCCATGTTGCTCGTCAACACGAGGACGGCTTTTTGTCTCGACGTTAATGTCTGTAACGTATCGCGTAAAAGGTGGCGTGTCTCTTGGTCCACGTCTTGGTCAGGTTCTTCAAACACATACAGGTCACGGTCCTGGAGAAGCAGCGCGGCGTACTGTGTGCGTCTGACAAGGGAGCGATTGAGACGGTGGAGGCGATGCTTGCGGTAAGTCGTGAGTTGGAGTTGCTGCATCACCGAGTCGACCGAGTCAGTTGAATCATATAGGCGCTTGGTGAAGCGTAAATACTCCTCGATGGTGAGGCGGTCGTATAAACCGTCCCTTATGGAGAAGAGGGACAGTGTTGAAGTGTGGTCGATGTTCCCGGTATATGTCGAGATTTCCTGACTGATGAGACCGAAGATGATTTCCCGAGAAATCACGCCACAATGAATGGCGGCCAACTCACCTGGTTGGATCGTAAATGAAATGTTTTCGAGAATGAGTGTGTCTTGTTGGCGAACCGAGACGTTTTGGAAAGTAAGCACCGAATCCCTCCCTTTTTAGTGGAATTATACCATTATCTGATTTAGAACTCGGAAAGTGATGCGTAATCATTTAAAAAGATATTGTATGATAAAATGGATATAATTTGAAATCAGAAGAGAGTAGGTCTGTTGTATGGTTAAAGTCGTTCCATTCAAATTCGAAGAAAGTAGTCTACATAGCATCGATGATACAGAAACATATGTGAACTATCCGGTGATTTACATTTTGAACGGAGAGAAAGAAGCATACATTGGTGAAACGGTTCATTTTAAAAAGCGAATGAAGCAACATCTAAAACTTAAACAAATGGAACGGAAACAGCTGAATCAAATTCATCTCGTCAATCATGACAAGTTCAACCGTTCAGCAACATTCCATCTCGAAACAAAGCTCATCAATTATTTTTTAGGAGATGAGAAGTATACACTTCAGAATAAAAGTAAAACTGCGAACGACTTCACGCACAATTACTATAATAAAAATTATTACGACAACGAATTGTTTCCCGAACTCTGGGATGAATTACATCGTAAGGGGCTTGTTCAAAATGAACTTCACGCCATTGAAAACAAGGATATCTTCAAGCTGTCTCCGTTTAAAGAGTTATCTGTCGAACAGTTAGATTTAAAAGAGAAGGTACTCGACTTTTGTGAAACGCAAATGTCGAAAGTGGATCCGAATGCAACATACGGAGATTTATATGTGATTGAAGGGGAAGCAGGTGTAGGGAAGAGTGTTGTCTTGAGCTCAATCTTTAATACAATCCAAGCTCGAACAAAAGACACTAATTCAACACTTCATCAGACAAAAAATTATTTGGTTGTTAATCATGAAGAGATGTTGAAAACGTATAAAGGAATCGCCAAGCAGGTGAAACATCTTAAAGCAGGGGACTTCATAAAACCGACGCCATTATTGAATAAACTGAAAGACGAGAAAGCCGACATTATCTTTGTGGACGAAGCCCACTTGTTGCTGACGAAATCAGATCCCTATAACAATTTCCGGCAAAACAATCATCTCGAAGAGTTGCTGAAGAAAGCCAAAATTGTCATCGCTATTTTTGATCAACATCAAGTATTGAAACTGAAGAGTCACTGGAATTCACTCAAGTTGGATGATTATAAAAAGAAAGCAAGGACAGTAGAGACTTACAAACTAACCAGTCAATTCCGAATGCAAGCAGATGAAGATATGATGAACTGGGTCAACGCATTTAAAGAAAAACGAATCAATCCATTACCGAAATCGAAGCAATATGATTTACGAATATTTGAAACGTTAGAAGAGATGCACCGTACCATCATCGAGCAAGATCGAAGATACGGGTTGAGCCGTGTTGTTTCGACTTTTGACTTTTTACACAAAAAGGACGGAGACACCTATTATGTATATGAGTCGAACGGAAATTATAAAATGCCATGGAATACAACCGGTGGAAAAACGACGTGGGCTGAAAAAGCAGAAACCATCGCCGAAGCCGGCTCTATCTATACGATTCAAGGATTTGATTTGAACTATGTTGGTGTCGTTTTAGGCCCATCCGTATCCTATGATGAGGAGCAGGAAGGTCTAATGATTGATCCGAATTTATATAAAGATACGGGAGCCTATGCTGGAATCGAAGGTATTGAGAATGTTGATTTGGCAAAAGAACAGATTGTCTTGAACTCGATTAACATATTGATGAAGCGTGGCGTCAAAGGCCTCTATCTATATGCATCTGATGAATCGCTACGACGAAAATTATTGAAGTTACAAAGAGAGAGGGTATAAATATGAACGAAGTACAACGATTAATGGATGAGGTCATTAAATTCCGAGATGAGCGCGACTGGGCGTTCCATCATAACCCGAAAGACTTGGCGTTATCGTTATCACTTGAGGCAAGTGAGCTCCTTGAGGTATTCCAATGGGTGTCGAGTGAAGAAGCGCTTGAGACGAAGAAGACGGAGATGGAAGAGGAATTGGCAGATGTGTTGATTTACGCGTTGACGTTCGCTCACGCTGCCGGAATCGATGTTTCGAAAGCAATTGAAGACAAGCTTGTGAAAAACGCAGTGAAATATCCGAGTCCGCAAAAATGACCGAGGAGTTCTATATGAACATTCCATCCGATCGATTTATGATTCCTTGTCATTTAATGGGGCCTCATTTTTCTCCTTGCGCTGCATCAGAGAAAACAGGTATTCAATTTTATAAGCTAACGGAAGTTGGGGAAATTGAGCATATCGGAAAACGTAAAGAAATCGCTAAGGTAGGTCATGCGTCGTTTGAACCACCACTTGAATCTCAGAAAATGGAAAATCCGTATATCGGACTTTTTTGGATGATTGACACTTTGACAGAACATATTGATACCCTTCGCTCTTGTGGAGCCGATGATATCTGGATCGATTTGGGCGTGGTCTCTCACTTAGATGTGAAGTTAGAATTTGAACCAGATTTCTTGATGAAGCTTGCGAACTTAAAGATTCCATTTTTGATTAGTGGATATATAGAAACTGCTGATGAATAAGGGCAGTACGAAAAATATGAGTGACATCTGTATACTTTAAAGCCAGGTTATGAATAAAAAGAAGTACAATCCATCAGGACTGTACTTCTTTTTGTAACACATCCTTCATGACCTCAATTGTCGTTTGAATCGATGCAAATTCTTCATTCAAACTAGCGAGCGACACATCATGGATGACCTCTGCAGGGATCCATGTCCCGCTGATTGATTGTCGGTCGAACGTTGCCGTCGCATCGGAGACAACAATCGGATTGAATCCCAAGTTTCCTGCCATCCGTGCGGTCGTCTCGACACAATGGTTCGTGATTAATCCGGTGATGACAACCTGTGTCGCACCAAGTGATTCGAGTCGTTCCTGTAATTCTGTTCCGATGAAGGCGCTATTCACCTGTTTCGTTAAGATGACATCTTGTTCACGAGGTTGAATGAAGTCTTGGAACAAATGACCATCTTTTTTGAAATAGAAGAGTGAGGTCGGAACGTTCGTGACATGTTGGACATAGATGATCGGTTGATCATGATGTTCCCACGCTTCAATCAACCGTGCGATATTCTCTTCGCATTTTGGATTGTTGCGGTTTCCCCAGCTTGGATCATGAAAGGCTTGTTGGACATCGATGATGAGTAATGGAACGACTGTCGTTTGCATGTTGATTCCCCCTTGAATTGGATACTTCAAGTGTATGCAACGGAGGAATATAGATACATAGAGGTTTTACGGAAGTTTCAGCGAATGACTTTAGAAAGAACGGATTATGTATCGTTTCACTTTAATTTTGAAAGGTGAATGCCAAATGGATGAAATAGATCGCCATATTCTTGAATTGATGCAACAACAAGCCCGGATCTCGATGACCGAATTAGGACGACAAATTGGATTGTCTACGCCTGCTGCGACAGAACGGGTGAAGCGACTCGAAGAACGTGGAGTCATCACAGGCTATCGGGCTGTCATCAATCCTGAAAAGATGGACAAACACGTGACCGCCTTTATTCTTTATGACACCCATCGTTGTGAGGCGTTCCGTGAATTTTGTCGTCAACAGCCGTCCGTGATCGAATGTCATCGCTTAGCCGGGCAGTACAGTTACCTCGTCAAAGTGGTAACGGAAAACGTGCGCACATTAGAGACGTTCATCGACGAATCGATGGAATACGGTCGTCCCTCATCTTTGATAAATCTATCTTCACCAGTATCATTCAGACCCGTTTTATGAAAGCGATGGAGTGACTTTTAACAGTGAGAGTGATTGCGAGCTAGTAAAAGAGAATAGATGAAATTTTTTCAGTACAAATTGATTTTTAATCAAATGAAAAGGAGGGGGACACGATGTCGCACGATGAGCGTTTACGAGAAATAACTAAGGCTCGCCTACTTACGAACCGTATTAATGTCATGTTATCGCTCATTCTTTTGTTAGGGGGATGGATGATGTGGTGGTTTGGAGAGTTCTTTCTCATTCAAGTTCTCTTGGGAATCCTTTTGCTCATTCCACCTCTTTTGATGGTTCATATGTGGAGACGTACCCGAATGTTGCTTCGTTTCAATGAAGCGATGGAATATCAACGTATAGTTTGGTCGGAGTTCATTCTTGCGCTGGTTGTCGTCTGCATATTGATCGGAATTGCAACTACGATCATCCTAACCGAATCATTTAGCTTATCGACTGTTCCACTCCTGGTCATGTTCGTCACGGCCCTGATGTCTAGACACGTTGATCAGCGGATGAAGCAAATCGACCCTGAACATGTGACGTACGCAAATCTCGCTCGATATCAGACGAAACGCAGCTAACCGAAGTCAGCTGCGTTTTGTGTTCGAATCTAATTGTTGTTCGATGTGGTCGAGACGTTCGATTAATACTTGTATCTGCTTCGAACGTTCACGTTCCATGAAGAGTTGCTCGTCTGCTCGTTTCTCAGAACGTGCCACGACATTGCGAATCCACAAAATACCGATGATTAGTACAGCGATTGGAAAAATCGTGAAAATGAGTCCGAATAAAAAGACCATGATGAAGTTCATATACACATACCTCCTTTTCTGCGTCTTCATTATACTTCCAAATATAACCTGTTTGAAAGGGGGAACCGTGGCATTTCAAATCCGACATGCATAAACTAAAAAAGGAGTTCGATACATCATGACGTTTACTACATTTCAACGAGTCGGTACGTATCTATGAAACGGCCGACCCGACTTGGTACGGACGATGCGGGTTATGTCATCAACCAGACGTCCATCCATCATATACAGCCTGAGTTTGAAACTGTCCTTTTTAAAGCAATCGAATTGGTGAAAGAAGCATTCGATGAACAGCTACACAGCATATACCTTTATGGAAGTATCGGGCGCGGGACGGCCGTTGCCGGGCAATCGGATTTAGACTTAACCGTACTCGTTCACGAAGATGTAGATGCGATGGAATTGGTGGAACGGACGGAGCGATTGCTAATGGAGCATTCGGAAGTCATCAAAATCGATTATGATATCGGGCGTCTGGATGTGGCACTGAATCCGGCGAACCGTTTTGAATGGGGCTTTTGGTTACGACATCTCTGTACGTGTGTGGACGGGGAAGATGTCTCGACTCGATTCCCACGCATGAAGCCGGATGATCGTGTGAGTGAGGCGTTGAACCAGGACTTGGTTTCTTCGATTGAAGCGGCCAAGTCGAAATTGCTTCGTGGACAGATGTCACATCTGGAGAAGCGCTCCATCGTGAAGCGCGTCATCCGAGGTTGGTATTTAACAATCAACGTAAAAGATGAGAGTTTTGCGACGACTGTAGAAGCGAGCTTGGCGATTCTACAACTCTATTTCCCGGAAGATCAGCGAGTAGAGCAAGGAGAAGCACTGTTGAGACAAGATGAAATCACAAATCAACAGCTTCTAGACTATTTGAATGAAATCGATTGGATTTAATGATGTCGCTCCTCGATTGGGATATATCCGTTCGGTCGTCTTCGCTTCACGTCTGTGTCAAAGAAGAAATAAGGGACATATAAAGCGCTTGATACGTACATAATGATGACAAATTCGATTGCGGTCGAACATTGAATGAGGTCGAATAAAAATAGAGACCATATGGGATATGAAACGAGACACATCGCCACAGTCATCCGACCCTTAGTTTGAATAAAACGGTACAAAATGCGCATCAATACGATATAAGGGAAGAATAGATAATAGAACATATTTTTCAATTGATGTCGTCCTTTCTTGCATATGTAAAACCATCTAACTCAGTATAATCGAGGAGAGACGGACGACAAAGGAGAATTTACAATGAAATCAATCGCCATCATTGGAGCTGGTGTCAGCGGGCTTTATGCTGCAATCCAACTTCATCAAAAGGGATATGACGTCACCATCTTTGAGGCTCGTGATCGTATTGGTGGTCGTATCTTGACGAAGGACGGTTATGACCTCGGACCGACATGGTATTGGCCGGATACGGAGAAGACCATCTCTAAACTCGTGGATACACTCGGACTCGAGTCATTTGTTCAACATACGACAGGACACATGGTGCTCGAACGTCAAACGACGACCGCACCGGAACGACATGTGTTACCGGAAGAAAGCATCGTCTTATCCAAGCGTTTAGTCGGTGGGATGACGAGTCTGGTGGAAGCTCTGCATGCGAAGTTGCCCGATGACATCGTTCGGCTTGGGCATCGCCTGACCTTGATCGAGCGACAGTCGGACCGAGTCCAACTGACGTTTCAAAATGGTTCGGTGCATCACACGGATGACGTGATCCTTGCGATTCCACCCCGTCTCGTTGCGGAAGTGGCAATTGAACCGGCATTGTCAGCGCAAACGCGAAAAGCGCTCAAAACGACTCCCACATGGATGGCTTCTCAGGCGAAAGCGCTCATCGTATACGAGACACCGTTCTGGCGAGAAGAAGGTCTGTCTGGCTTTGGGATGAGCTGGGTCGGTCCACTTCAAGAGATTCATGACGCTTCTCTGATAGATGGACCAGGTGCGCTGTTCGGACTTTTCCGTCTGTCACCGGGAGAACGGGAAGCGTTAGGAGAAGGACAAGTAAAGACGCGCGTCATCGAACAACTGGAGAAGCTTTATGGTCCGAAAGCGAATGACTTCTTGCGATTTCATTATATGGACTGGTCGACAGAATCAGAGACAGCGACATCTGACGACTTCCTGCCGCTCACGGCATTCCCGGCTTACGGTCCGATTGAGCTCGGAGACCGTCTCCATTTGATTGGTTCGGAGACGGATGCGCAGTTCGGGGGACATATCGAAGGGGCATTGCGGTCGGCGAATCGAATCGTACAAGGGTTGGTATAACGAAAAAGACAAATCGTCCGACTAGCGGCGATTTGTCTTTTTTATTTGAATTTCTGAATCATCAACGCGAGCGAACGGTTGATCATCTTCATCTCGTCATCCTCAAGGACGGAGAACATCTCTTCAGCGAGGCGCTCTTCAATCGCATCGATTTGTTTCGAGTACGCAAGGCCGTTCGGACCGAGCCGGATGAAACTTTCCCGAAGGTTCTCGGGATTCTTTTCCCGCATGACGAAATCGCGTTGCTCGAGCACTTTGAGCACCTGACTGACAGCACTTTTGGAGATGGACATCTTCGTCGCAATCTCTGTCGTCGTCCACGTCTCTTGACGTTTGAAGAGAAGCAACATCTGTTCTTGTTGATAGCTCAGCTCGAACTCGTTCAGTTCCGTGAAATATTTCGTGAACAGCAAGTCGAGCTCATCGATTTGGCGATACATCGTGAGGACTTGTTGCTTTCGTGTTTCATTCAACGTGTCATTCATCCTTTCTTTACGGTGTCCGCCGGAACGTTTCGCTCCGAAGATATAAGAGGACACCACACACTAATCCGATTATACCAAATGCCAATAAGAGCGTTTGAATCGGCACGGATAAGGCAACAAGCACCGATAGGATGGCGAACGCAATCGGTTCAAGTCCTGAGGCGGCGAGCGACATGATGCTCATGACACGGCCGATTTTGTCAGAGTCGCTTTGTTCCTGCATGATGGTGACCGTCGGCAAGTAGACGAGCATGATCATAAACCCGCTCATAGAAGCCGCGACCGCGAGAAGCGGAATCGATTGGACTTGCGTGTAGAGGAAGAAGGCGCCGAGTGTCAGGAATAGGGCGCGGAAGACGAAGCGTCCACGATGAACCGACCGTAACAATAGAATCAGGAAGCTTGCAACAAATGTCCCGACAGCGAGCCCGCCTTCGATGATACTCAAATCAAATGCTGTCCCTCCGACCGCGCCAACGAGAATCGGGATACTCATGATGAGCGGTCCCATGACGAACAAGTTGACGATGGCAATGGCGAACGTCCCACTACGTAACACAGGTGTCTGCGATACGTAACGAATGCCCTCTTTCAAATCAAGGAGTACATCTTTCGCTGAGAGCGGAGCGATCTCGGGAATGTTGTCTTGAATCAGCCGTGGCATGATCAAAATCGCGGAGAGGAAAATCAATGCAGCCGACGTGCCGAAACTGAGACCAAAACTTCCCCACGTCAGTAGGATTCCTGCAAGGAACGGACCGATGACGAACATCAACTCGAGCGACCCTTGGAAAAGGGAGTTTGCCCGTTGCAACTGTTGACCTGATACGATTGAAGGCATAAGTGATGACAGTGCCGGGTAAGACATGCCATCTAAAAGACCAAACAATACGGAGATGATCAAGAGGGCTGTCACCGAATACGCGTCAGCGAAATGGAGCGCAACGACAATTAACATCAACACGCCTTGTCCGATATTTGTTAAGCATAACAAGCGACTCTTTTGGAATCGGTCGGCGAACACACCGCCGAATACCATCATGACCACACGCGGCAACGAGACCGCAGTCAAGATAATCCCGAGAAGTGTTGGTTGCTTCAACACATCGATCGTCAACCAAGAGACGCTCAAGAAGAAAATCGAAAACCCGAGCGTGAGCGTCATTCCAGATAACCAGGTAAACATAAATCGGGAATTGTTCAATAAACCCATGTTAATAACCTCTTACTTTCATTCTTCAACATATAGTTAAGTTAACTAAACTATAAGGCGAGAAGTTCATATCGTCAAGAAACATGACTTTGGTACGAAAATGTAAAATAACGGAACTTTTCTCATGCTCATCCCGTATAGTGGAATAAGAGGTGAATCAAGATGAATAAGCAAGAACGATTACATATGATTAAACAATCAAATCGAAAGCGACTTTTGCAACGACTTTTTCTAGCAATTCCAGCTGCTCTCGCGGTCTACTTTTTAATACGAACGGACGGGAATATTTGGGTTGGGTTCGCCATTATCGGCGGAGTGTTACTTGCGACTCGTTACTTCCTTTCGCATGAAGCAGATGCGATCAGTCAATTGTCGGAGCAAGCACAGGTGAAACGTGTCGTGACACTGCAGTATCATCTGGACTTCCTCTTTATCGCATTGCTAGGACTCGTCAATCCGCTAGCCATTCGAATCATGGAATGGTCTTGGATTCCAGCGGTTCTTATCGGTGGGGCATTGCTTTATATCTTATGGTCTCAAGAGAAGCTCGATCAACAAATCCGCTGGCTCGATCCGGAGCAACCGACACGTCGCGAGATTCGACGATTCTGAAAGGGTGAATGAGATGAACAAACAAGAACGAATCAATACGATTTATCGTTATCAACAGCGTTGGCTTTTGTTGCGCTCGATTCTTGCAATACTAATAGGAGGACTTGTCGTTCTCACGCTTCAGTCTAACGGAGAACCGATGTACACCATCCCGTTAGCGTTCACACTTACGATTATGCTTTACGTCATCGGACGAGAACGTCGCTTCGTTAGAAAGTTGACCAGTGTGGAACAAGCCAAGCGCATCATCGATTGGCAATATGTATCGGAAATGGGACTCCTCGTCTTGTTGGCGATTCTCTTCCCATTCATAGTCCTGATTAATTGGCCGGCATGGTCGCTTTTCGTTGTCTTCTTAGGCGGGGTCATCTTATTGCAAGTCGCACAGAAAAAGCTCGACCGGCAGATGCCGCAGTATGACGAAGAACAGCCGATGCGCCGTGAAATCAAACTCGACTTCGTGAAAGACTGAGGTGATACCGTGGACAAAGCAGAGCGATTTGAAAGAATTGAACAGTTTGAGAAACGATATACTCGTCTCAACATCATCGTGAGCGTAATCATGCTAGGCGTATCCATCTATTTTCTTTCGACATGGAGTCCGTATAGCATTCTTTTACCCGGTGTCGCACTTCTCTATACGACATGGCTTGAATGGAACAAGATGAAACTGCAGCAATCCTTCAATGAATCGACACGCTATCATCGATTGTTGCGGATTGATTTTACTGTCATGTTGATGAGTTTGATATGGTTTTTGATTTTGATTGGGTTGCATTTCAACGGAATCGATATCTTACCGTGGATGAGTTGGACGCTCCTGATTGGCGGGCCGTGTCTCATATTGATTCCACTTTGGATTGATCGAAAACAGTCCGCGCTTGATGAGCACCACGTCACATCAGGCGAGTGGACCCGGGCAAACCGGGAACGTTTGAAACATACGTTAGATGATATTTCAAGGAAAGGTCGTAAAGATTCATGACAAAGATAGAACGGATTCAAGTAATCGGAGGATATCGGCAGTCACGACAAACCCTCCACCTTTGGCTCACGGGAGCCCTTATTTTTTGTAACAGTTTTGTGCTCGGTTTTGATACATGGTGGATATGGGGAATCGGTTCGGTCCTCACGGCTGTCCTACTCATAGGGCTGACGATCAAAGAAGGACGTGTCTTACAGATTTTCACGGTGGGTCGAGGCATCCTACTGACAAAACGCTTATATCGCCTCTATTCCTACTGGATTGGAGCGGTCACAGCAGCGATTCTCTTCAGTCGTCTCCAGATTGCACCTGTCGCATGGGTCATCTTCGGTCTAGGCATCGTCATGTTAGCATGGACGCACGATCAGACCGTGCAACAATTGCGACAAGCCGACCCGGAGCAACCAACACGAGATGAGGTGACAAAGCATTACCGCTCGTATGAAAGGAGTACATATGCTGACGAAAGAAAAGCGAATTGAACAATTGCTGGAGCAGGATGACAGTCATTGGCGTTGGGGGTGGGGCATCGCCATCGCGACAATTGTGATGACGCTCGTGATTGCCACGCAGTCCAAACTCTACGCTCCACTCCTCGTCTTCATCAGTTTCTTTCCGTATCTCTGTTTCGAGTGGCGGAAGACAAAACTGCTCCTGACCTTTAACGAGAATGCGCGGTATCAACGTCTGGTGTATACAGACTTTGGCATCCAGTGGCTCTGCTTCGTGTTGACCATCTGCTTGTTGGCTGCCTATTATGCCGACTCGTTGTCTCCCATCATTGCCATTGCCGGGCTGTTCGGAATCGGTGTGATGTCGATTCTGGCACCGTATGTCATCAATCGACACTTACACTCGCTCGATGCGCATCATGTACGAGGGAAAGAATTGCGTGAAGCGCGCGATCAACGCTTCCGTGAGTCCAAAACGAACCCCTGAGAAGGGTTCGTTTTTTGTTTGAGGACATCGGTCCTTTTCTTCTTTTGTATAGAGGCGTAAGCTGACAATGTACACAGAACCAGTAGAATCGAGGAAGACATTCATGTTAGCTATTTTGATTGGATTGACGATTGGGATTTTATTGCCGATGCAGACGAGTGTCAACTCACGTTTGCGTCAGGTGGTCGGCTCCCCGTTCGTTGCATCTTTTTTATCGTTTACTGTCGGGACGATCTTTTTGTCTTTATTGCTCTTATTGACCGGACAGTCATTCGGATTTGACGGCTCGGTGATTCAGGAAGGTCCGGGTTGGATGTGGATTGGCGGACTGTTAGGGGTCTTGTTCTTAACGGGAAATATTTTGCTGTTCCCAAGACTCGGGAGTGTCCAGACGGTTATCATGCCGATTTTTGGACAGATTTTGATGGGGTTGTTGATTGACCATTTCGGTTGGTTCAATTCTGTAGAACATCCAATTACGGCGCTTCGTTTGTTCGGAGTCGTGCTCGTCTTGTTCGGAGTCATCGGAACGGTCGCTTTATCCGACTGGCTCAATCGCCGAAGGGGCAAGCTGGTCGTCTCCATGGAAACGGACACGGGGAATCTGAACCTGTGGCGACTGTTTGGGATTTTCACTGGGATGATGAGTGCCACGCAAACGGCCATTAACGGCTATTTGGGAACAGTGCTCGAATCGGCTCTGAAAGGGGCATTGGTCTCTTTCGTTGTCGGAACATTGGCGCTCTTACTCATTTTACTCGTCTCACGCCAACCCGTTCCGCTCGGTCAACTGAAAGGTCAACCGTGGTGGATTTGGCTCGGTGGGATCATTGGGGCGCTCTTCATCGGAGGAAACGTCCTCATCGTACCGATTGTCGGGACAGGAATCGCTGTCATCATCGTCATTGTCGGACTGTTATGCGGTAGCTTACTGATTGACCGTTTCGGTTGGTTTGGAGCGAAGAAGAACCCGGTCACTGGTGTGCAAATCATCAGTCTGATTGTCATGGTCATTGGAATTGTATTGATTCGTTTATCTTAAGGGGGGAGAACGATGCGAGGAGTGCTGTTCGCCATGAGCGGGGGATTCTTTCTCACGTTGCAAAGTGTCGCTAACGCCCGAATCAGTTCGCAGATTGGGACGTGGCAAGCGGCGACGTTGACACAATTCACTGGATTCGTCGTTGCGCTCCTCGTCATGCTGGTGCTCCGGGACCGCACGTATGTCGAGATGCGGCACGTGAAGCCGCTCTATTTATCTGGCGGAGCGTTTGCGGCGATTATCTTATTCAGTAATATGACGGCCGTCCATAAACTCGGGGTCACGATGACAATCTCGTTGTTTCTCATTGCGCAACTGACGCTCGCGCTTGTCATCGATTGGCGAGGCTGGTTTGGAATGGTGCGCCGAAACTTGAACGGGATGCAGTTGTTTGGGGTGCTTATGATGATCGCGGGGGTCATCTTATTAAAATGGTAGGGGGAAACGTGCATGGTTGACTCGTATGTGAAGCAATTTGAATTGACTGTCTTACCTGTCGCTGCGCAGAACGAATTGCAGCTCGTCCGACACGAGCCAGGAGACGTCATCTGTACGCAAGGTGATGAAGCAGAGCATCTCCGCTTCTTAGTGAAGGGAAAGATTCGCGTTTCACATACTTCCGCTACCGGGAAGCGCCTCGTCCTCTCCTTCAAATATCCGCTCGATTTGATCGGGGACATCGAATATATTCAGCGTACCCCGTTTTTGAATACGGTCGAGGCGGTCACGTCAGTCGAGATGCTTGTCATTCGCTTCGAGGATTTGGTTCGACATGCCCACCACGATGTTGCGTGGTTACACTATTTATTAGAAGAGATCACAAGAAAATTTGAACGAAAATCTCAATCACTCAGCTTCAACTTGTTTTACCCTGTCGAAGTGCGCTTGGCGAGTTATCTGTTATCGATGACGCCGAATGACCAAACACTCGGCTCGACTGTCGACCAATTGACGGATATCGCTGATTTGATTGGGACGAGTTATCGTCATGTGAATCGGACGCTCCGGCGTTTCGTTGAGGCAGGATTGATTGAACGAAATCGGCGGGTAATCACGCTCGTCGATCGGGAAGGTTTGTTGGAGATTGTCGGGGAGAGCATTTATGAATAGGAGGGAGGCATATGGCGATTGGGATGATGCTTGCTGTCATCGGCGGAATGCTCGTCTGTGTGCAAAACACGTTTAACGCCAACGTCAAGAAGCATGTCGGGGCATGGGCGACGACGACGCTCGTTCTCAGTCTTGGATTTTTAGCATCGCTACTCATCGGTCTGTTTCAGGAAGGTGGTGGCTTGTTCCGAGTAGAGGAGATGGAGACATGGTACTGGTTCAGCGGAATCCTCGGCGTCGGGGTCGTCATGAGTGTGACGCAAGGGGTCGAGCGCCTCGGACCGAGTTATGCCATATCGATCGTCATGGTGTCTCAAATCTTGTTCGCGCTCCTTTGGGATACGTTAGGTTGGTTCGGATTGACGGCCGTCCCGTTCACATGGAAGACAGTCGTCGGGATTGTGTTAATCGTTGGTGGGGTGCTCGTATTTCAATTGAGTGGAAAGGGTAAACCAACTCGCGCGTCGATGAATCGAGCGAGTTAAATGTTAAAAAGAAGTTCCACGTTTTGAACAAGTTTGTCCATGCTGCTGTCGATTCAGTTGAGTATGACAGATCGGGTCCATCACCGTTGACTTCTATTCCGTTGATTGACCAGATGTAACCAAAACTTTTGACTCATTAGGAAAAAAAGGATAAAAAGAACAATTTGACCGAATCTTTTTTTGAAAAGATATGTATAATTTAGAAGAACAGGATAGAAGGGGGTAATGATATGCAACAAGTGATGGACATGGGATGGACAATTCTAAACTTAGGGTTGTTGACGATGATTGGAATCTTTTTATTCCGACTCCTTCGCCGGCATTCAAATTAATCAGCATCTGACAATCGTCAGATGCTTTTTCCTTTTTAATGGGAAAACCTCGAAAGTTTGCTTATAGATTGTTAAGATATAGATATCGGTAAATTGGATGTTTTTTACTGTTGGAGGTGTATAAGGTGTTACGTGAAGAACGAATGGAATACTTGTACGACAAAGCATGGACTAAAAAAGGTCCGCTACTAGTGATCATCATAGGGGTAGTGACAGCGCTTTGGTTAATGTTCAATGATTCAAGAATGAGCCTGTCCCTGTTCATCTTTTGTGCGGCGATGCTCATGCCGCTTCTGGTGGCAACATGGCATAAAATCCAGTTGTTTTTACAGTTCAATGACTCATCCACGTACCAGCGTTTCATCTATTTAAAAGGTATGATTCAGTTTATCCTCTTGATTGGTGTCATATCGACGATGGCGCTCTATGCACTGAAGTATATATCGCTTGATACGTTAAGCCTTGGCTGTGCGATGCTGATTGCGGGTTGCCTCATTATCGAGTCATGGGTCGACTGGAAGATTTTAAAGATTGATGACGAGCACGTGGTCGAGAGTTTGTTGGGACTCGTGAACCGGAAATAAAAAGGAGTGTAGGGTTGAGTGATTGTCTGGAGAGATGAAATTGACCATACGAATACATTGCCGGATCTGACAGAAGAAATCCTGAGAGATGTCGAGTCACGTCTCGGCGTGAAGTTACCGGAAAGTTATATCGAATTGATTCGAACACAAAATGGAGGATTCATCGAGCAACGTGAATTATCCGTGATCCTAAACGGGCTAGACGATTCGATTGTGATTGATTCCATTATGGGCATGAATTTACAAGAAGGACTAGTTGAATCAAAAAACCTTTTGAAAGAGTGGGGCGTTGAGGATGAACGTCTGATTGCATTCACGGGCGATGGACACTATTTCCTCATGTTCGATTATCGCGATGGGGTGACTCCTAAGATTGCTTTGTTAGATACGACGGCTGAAAAAATCGATGTGCTATTCGATTCGTTTGATCAATTCAATGAAGCGCTAAACGTTATCGAGATCGATTCATTCGTGGGAATAAGTGAAGGGGACACGCTGTTAGATTATGCACAAAATCTACTATACAGTGAAGTGACGAGTGAAAAAACATTTGGTGCGAACATTTGGTTAAATTCACTAGACGTTCTCGATGTTAAAGAGTTGGTCGTGGAGCTTCTCACATGGATGGATGACGATACATTGCGCGAGACCGCAATTTCTACGATTCAAAGCACCATCATTTCACGTCGTTTGCGCCAGAAAGAGTTGATTGAGGCATTTTTCAGTTCGTTATTGAAACGTGATGATGCATACAGTAAGCAGTGCTATGAAGAGACGACATTCATCTTAGAGAATGGGATTGAGCCGGATTGAAGCTTAATCTTGGAACGATTCGTAAATATGATTAACGAAAACACATGAGGGGGATTCGATGGTAGACCATGAAGTCAGACTAGAACAGATGTTGAAAGATGATGAAAAACGAAAGAGACAAATGGTGATTCCTTTAATTGGCGTCATGTTGCTCTTCTTTTTATATTTTTGGAAGACAGACATCCTCTTATTGTTACCGATGATTATCGTTGGACAAGTTCCTCTCCTGTATCACGCTTGGCATCGCAAAAAGTTACTCCTTTCATTTAATGAGAACACACGTTACCAACAACTCGTGCGGTCCGAGTTTGCATCTAAATTTGCTCAGCCGCTCCTGCTTCTCATACTGATTGCCAGTGTAGAGCTTGAATGGATTACATTACTTACGTTCATCATCGCAGCTTTTATCGGAATCATAGGCTTGTTGATTTTAAGTGTTCGCTTCGATCGCAAGCTAAAAGAAATCGACCCGTTACACGTGACGGGTGTCGAACTCGGTCATGTCCAGCTGCAACGGAAAAAACGAAAAAGTGAAGCGCGATGAATAAACAAGAGCGTCTCCTCAAAATGGTCGAACAGGATCTCGACGCACGAGGAATCAGCACACTATTTGGCACCATCGGTCTGTTTCTCCTTCTCGTTGTTTCGGTCATAAGAGGTATCACGGTGACGACGGTTGCCTTCTCTTTCCTCGTGACCCAACTGCCGATGCTCTATCAAGCGTGGCGACGGATGAAGATGTTACGTACATTTAACGAAGACGAGGAATACCAACGTCTCGTTCGTCGAGAATTTCAAATCATCGTCGCCATGTTTGGATCACTTGGTGTATTTACTTTCCTCACGTGGTTCGTATTGGATTCGATGCAGGAACTAATCGGTGTCGCATTGATTGGCATCATTCCGCTCCTCATCTTGTACGTGTCGATGGACCGGAAACTACGTGAAGCGGACCCGGAGCACGTGAAGAATCGGGAATTACGACGCGCACATCGTGAACAATAAAACTCAGACCTGACACACGTCAGGGCTGAGTTTTATTATGAGAACATGGAAATGAGAAAGCCGCAGACGACCATGCCGATTGTATAGAATGTGAACCGGTATCGTTCCCAAAACGATTCATTCATCGTGTCACCGCTACATCGTCAAGCGGCGTGTCAACCATCCGAACGAACGCTTCGTCCGGGTCGGTCGTTCCAGACTCGTCGAGCCAGTCTTGGAAGTCCCCTTCATACAAAACGCGTCCACCATGCAGGAAGATGACATGGGCATCAAGTTGAACCAAGTCATGTAACTGATGTGTGGAGATGAGACATGTCTTGCCCTCATCGACGAGTCGTTGCAGGCGGCGCATGATTTGAATGCGGGACGCCGGGTCGACCCCGCTCGTCGGCTCATCAAATAAATAGAGAGAACGTTTGATTGAAGATAAGAGCGTCACGAAGAGCCATTTCTTCTCCCCGACCGACATCTTCCCGAGCTTCATCGTCCATAGATGTTCGAACAGTTCTTGTTCGCGAGACGTCGAAAGGTTGTTCACATAAGACTCGAGTTTCTTGAAGTCGGGACGTTGCGACAGACGTCCGATGAAATAGGCGAAGTCTTTCCCCGTCAACTCATGATGGTTGTACATGAGTTGCGTCAAATAGAGCATGTCCGTCGTCGGAACGAGTTCGAGTGATGTCTTGTCGACCGGAAGTGCCCCGGTCATACAATCAAACAGGGTCGTCTTCCCAGCACCATTTTGTCCAATCAAAACGTTCAGTTTATTCGGTTGCAGGGTGAACAAGACATCATCGAGAACAGGACGTGCCGCTTTCGGATAGCGATAAGTGAGTTGGTTTACGTGCATAAGAACCTCCTAGCGTGTGATGAGTGAGACGAGACTGAAGCGTTTCAACGCAATCGCGCCGATGATGAAATACCCAAGTACAGAGAGGCCTGTCGCCCATACTCTGAACGAGAGCTCGACTTGAGTCGTCAGATGCAGCAACCCGAGCGCGAATTCGTGAAGCGCGTAGAACGGGTTGAGGAAGCTGAACCATTGATCAGGTGACTTGATCGCCAGTAAAAAGAGTGGGAACATCAGTATGTTCGCGAACGTCCCGAGACTCGATACTTTCACTGGAAGTGTCGTGATGGCGACACTGGCAACCGCGAACGGGATACTGCCAATCAATACGAGTAGAGACGTTGCAATCAACTTGAACGAAAAGAACCCGTGTACGAGCGTGACGACCGTTGTGAATAAAGTTAAGCTGATGGAGGCGAATAAGAGTTGCGCCAAGATGACGGCGATGACATATGTCAGTTTGTTGCCGGAGATCATCACGTACGTTTTCATCAGTCCGTATTCACGCATACGAGCGAGTTCGATGCCGACACCGTTCACATATGTAGCAAGAATAATATACACCCAGAAATAAGAGAGCCCTGGGTAGTATTCCGCTGTCGTTGCTTGGCGAATATCTGAAGATGACTGCGTCAAGGCGATTATGAGTGGGATTACGAATGTCCAAATGAATGGAATCTTATCCGTGACGACAACTTTGGCATACATAAAGAAATAACTTGTGATTTGATGCATCCTGTTCCTCCGCTTGTCTATTTGATTGTTTGTATCGTATCACAATATACGGGATTTATTTGGAAAAAGTTTCAAAAAATAATCCCTCATATCGAATGAGGGATGAAAGAAAATCATTTCACTTTGTCACGTTTCGCAATCTTGTCGCTCACTTGCTGACCGCTCAACGTCACCATCGGCATGCCACCGCCCGGATTGACGGTTCCCCCGACAAAGTAGAGGTTATGATAGAGTTCGCTCTGCTTCTTATGCTTGAAGCCACCGTTCCGATTCTTGTCGGCGACCGTTCCATAAATGGCACCTCGGTCCGATCCGTACGTCCGCTCGATATCATGAGGCGTCCATACGTCACGCGTCACCGTATGTTCACGCAAACCATCGAGACCCATTCGTTCCAATTTGTCGAGTACACGTTCTTCAAAAGCGGCGTACTCTTCTTCCGTGAACGGCACATTCTGAATATACGGAATGTGTGGCAAGATTTTGATGTTCTCATGTCCTGGTGGCGCTTGGGTCGGGTCGGTCTTGTTGACGTTGACGAGGTAAATCGTCGGGTCGTCCGGAAGTTCATGTTTCTCAAAAATTTTATCCATCTGTTCATGCAAATTTTCGGAGAAGAAGAAGTTATGGTGCGCGAGTTGAGGATAGGCTTTCTTCACCCCGAGATGGAGGACGAATCCGGAGCTCGCCGGTTCATATTTATCGACGAGTTTGTCGACGTACTGTTTGTCGGCGTCGACCATCTTCTGATAGAACGGGATGACTTCCATGTTCGAGACGAAATAATCAGCGGAACGGAGACGTCCGTCTTCGAGCTCGATGGCGGTCACTTTCTCATTCACCGTATGTGCACGAACCACGCCTTCTCCGGTATGTAGCTTCACACCGATCTCTTCGGCGAGCTTCGTCAAGCCTTCCGCGAGCTTATGGGTGCCGCCTTCGACATACCAACAGCCTTGGGCATATTGCATGTAAATCATCATATTGAGGACGGCCGGTGCGTTATACGGAGACGACCCGACATATTTGACGTAATACGACAGCATATCACGAAGATGTGGATTGCTGATGCGCTTCTTGATGGCGCTATACATCGTCGACGTCAAATCGAATCCGAATAGGGTCGGGAAGATGCCCGTTTTCATGACGGCTTCTAATGGGGATTCAAACCCTTCGGCCAAGTATCCCTTCTCGGTCGTCTTATAGATGCGCGCTGCGTAATTCAACAGTTCACGATATTCCTGCATGTCTTTTCGAGAGAGGGAAGGGTTTGCCCGCTGCATCTGTTCGAGGTCATGGTAAAGGTCGAGGACGGTATCGTCCGGGAAGAACGAGCGCCATTCGAGCTCAAGCCGCTTGATGGATACATAGTCTTCCATCCGTTTCCCACTTCCACGGAACAGTTTGTCGAAGATGTGAGGCATCGTTAAAATCGAGGGCCCGAGGTCGAAGCCGAATCCGTCTTGTTCGAGACGATTCACTTTCCCGCCGATGTGATCGTTCTTTTCGTAGAGTGAGACGTCGTAACCTTTTTGAGCGAGTGAGATGGCCGCTGACAAGCCGCCGAGCCCTCCGCCGATGACGATGACCGACTTTTCCACTGATGGCATATATTCGCCGCCTTTCCGAAGTGTTATTTTCAAAAAACAGAATGAGTGCTACCTCTTCTATTCCCGTTTCCAAATGAAACGAACATGCTTTTACGGATTTGCCACATCCACAAAGATGTCATCCCTGAACCGACAAAAGTTATGTATAGTAAGGGAACAGAGACTGAACGAAAGTAGGAATCTAAGATGATCGTAAAAACAATCACGCTTCACTTTGCGAACGGCGATGAAATCACGATCCCGTTTGATGAGATTGAATCGTGTCGAATGCATGATATTCAAGACGGGATGCGTGTTGCGGCGGATGGACAATTGATCAAAGAAAAAGTGATGCATGGACTCGACCTCGTATTGAAGGATTCGGCGAATCAATTGGAATGGACTGGCGAGGGTGGACCGTTTGACCGCATCCTAGGTATGTCGGATTTACAACATCTCGCCTTCGAGTTTGAAGGGATGCGAGAAAAGTCATACCGCATCGCCTGGCATGATTTAGAGGCGGTGCAAAATGCTTACCAGACGACAACTGAAGAAAATGGGAACTTACACGTGCACGTTCGAGTTTCGTAAAAATAGCCTCTCGCAATATATGCGGGAGGCTTTATTCGTTTGACTTCACACCACCAGCGACGAGCGGTCCTTCATAAGTGATCGTATAGATAATCCGGGCGATGTCTTCCGCTGTCTCTTCCGAAGACGGATTGTTTAACCACTCGTAGATGACGCCCATGTGAGCCGAAGACAGATAGGCGACGAGATATGGAGGCGGGACCAGCATCTTATCCGGATTAAACAAGGTTACAGTCGAGCGCTGAAACAAGGCGGCTTGCATAAATTTTCGAAGCTTTGCCTGGAACGTCGGATCTCCGTTCGGTCCGAGGAGCGGCTTCATGATGATTTGGTTGTCTTCGATGAAGCGAATGAACGGAATGAGGTAATGGTACGAGTTGTCGGTCCGTTCGTCTCCGAAGATGTGCGGCAACTGATGAATCAACTTCTGTTCGGCTTCCTCAAAAATTTCATCGACACATTTCTCCATCAACTCGAACTTATCCACATAGTGACTATAAAAGGTTCCCCGATTAATACCGGCCCGTTCAGTCAATTGCTTGACGGTGACGGCTTCAAATCCCTGTTCTTCAATGAGACTAAAGAAGGCATCTTTGATCAGCTTCTTCGTTCGGATGACGCGTAAGTCAGTTTGTTCCATATTATTTCTCCTTTTCCTCAACACATTCATTGCATCTGTCGGAAAACCGACACGATGACCGATATTGACGATTGTTGCCACCGTGAACGGGGACTATACTGAACATATAAACCAACACGGTGTCGATTATCTTGAGTATACACGAGGAGGCGCCGAAAAGGAGTGACAGAAATGAACATTCAACTGCAACACGTCGACAAGTCGTTCGGCGACCAACTCGCCATCGACAACATCGACTTCACCATCCCATCCGGAGAAATTTGCTGCTTGCTCGGACCATCTGGATCGGGGAAGACGACGCTCATCCGACTCATGATCGGCGCCCTCGCACCGGACGAAGGAAGTGTCCATATCGGCGAAACGAAGATGCCAAACATGGACATGCTCCAACAAATCGGATTTATGCCGCAGAACGATGGCTTGTACGAAGACTTGTCGGCCGAAGCGAACCTCGCCTTCTTCGGATCGATTTATAAGTTAGGGAAAAAGGCGCTCCAAGAACGCATCACCGAAGTGCTCAACCTTGTCGATTTAACGAACGACCGGCATAAGCTCGTCCGCAATTTTTCAGGCGGGATGAAGAAGCGTCTTTCCTTGGCCATTGCCATCCTGCATAAGCCCGATGTGTTGTTTCTTGATGAACCGACGGTCGGAATCGATCCGATTTTACGCCGACAGATTTGGGATCAGTTCCAAACGATTCGGGCGGAAGGGACGACCATCATCGTCTCGACGCACGTCATGGATGAAGTGCTCGAATGTGACCGGGCTGCGCTCGTCTATAATGGACGGTTGATCGCATATGACCATGTGCAAGATTTGCTTGACCAGACCGAGAACGGCCGCGTCGAAGAACTGTTCTTGATTGCCGGGAAAGAGGGGGTGGGTGACCATGCGTAACTTGGCGAAACGTGTCATCTTTCAGACGTTGAATGATAAACGAAGTGTCGCCTTGATTTTGATTGCGCCACTTCTCATTTTGACACTCGTCTACTTCTTACTCGGGGACTCCGACTACGTGCCGACCGTTGTCCTCGATGACAACGCACCAGAACAGCTCATCGATGCGTTTGAAGACGAGACGCTCGAAGTGGAACAGGCATCGTTCGATGATCCAAAAGTATATATCGAAGACAATGTACATGTCGATGCCGTGTTTGAAATGGGTCAGGAAGGAATGACCATCACGTTACGCGAACCTTCGACGAAGTCGTCGAAGGCGGTTGGTGAGATTCAAGATGCGTTGACGACGCTCAACCCTGCAGCTGAAATCGATACGTCATTCGTCTATGGTGAAGAAGGACAGTCGACATTCGATTCGTTCGGCTTCGTCTTCCTATCCCTCTTCTCGTTCTTCTTCGTGTTCATCCTATCTGCGATGGCACTCGTCAAAGAACGGAGTGGGGGTACACTCGAGCGACTCTTGATGACCCCAATTAAGCGAGGACAGGTCATTTTAGGATATACACTCGGATACGGTACGTTTGCGGTCGTGCAGTCGATTTTCATCGTGCTCTATTCGATTTATGTGCTCGGCTTGTCTTCGCTCGGGAATATGGCGTGGGTCATGTTGACGATGCTACTCATGGCAGGGACAGCGGTACTCTTCGGGGCGACCATCTCCGTGTTTGCCCGATCAGAACTGCAAGTCGTACAGATGATTCCGTTCACCATCATCCCGCAAGTATTCTTCTCAGGACTCATCCCGCTCGACTTGATTCCATACGGACTCGGGAACTTGAGTTACGTCATGCCAATCTTCTACGGAGCGACAGCAATCAAGGAAGTCATGGTGTACGGAAGTGGCTTTTCAGGCATCTGGGTATATTTACTCGGTTTGATTCTCTATGCAGGTGTCTTGTACCTCTTGAATATGCGGGCGCTTGGGAAGTATCGGGGGCATTGAGTTATATAAACGTTAGCGAAGGCTGTGGTACTTATAGAGTGCCATGGCTTTGTGTTCATCCACAAAAAAAGCACTCGGACCATTGTCCGAAATGCTCATTAGCGTTTGAGTAACAACATCACGCCGGTCACGAATAATGCGATTCCGCTCGCGAGTCTAACTTGTTTGCACGTCACGTTCTTTCACCCCTACATTTCTTATCTGTTTTCTTTAGCGACACGTTTTGGTATTTTCGACATTTCTTGATAAATCGAAAGAATCTCGGTCCCGTAATTTCCTTTCGGCTGCATGGCCCACTTTTGGTGAAGAGATGGCCACGTCGTTGCAGAGCCTCGCTTGACGAGATGGAAGCGTGGGTCGACTTGTTTCGTATTCAGTGCATCGTGTGAGGCGTATGCCTTTAGATGCTGAACTTGAGCAGTCACGCCTTGATGCGGTGAACGGAAATAGTGACCTTTTACGCCATTCCCAGTCGTCCCGATTCCGGAATAGTTATGTTGTTCAGGGAGTACATCGCCACCATATCGAAAGTAGCCTGTCTCTTTCAGTGCTTGAGCGAACGCGACATCCCCACGAACACCTTCCTTAGCGCCGATGATGACGAAGAGGTTCGCCAAGTCTTCGACCGACGTTTGTACTAGCCGGACATCACGAGGATTCTTCTTTTTTACGTAATCCGCCATTTGTTGCGGAGTCAAAGCCGATACTCCCATAATAGCACGATTCTGCTTCTTCGGGGCCGCCTCAACGATTGATCCAGTCGAGAGAAAAGAAGATGTGATCAGAAGAAATACAATCATCAAGCTAAACACTTTTTTCATCATATGTACCCTCCTAAACGAATCCTATCCATTGAGAAATAATACCATATTAGGATTAAATTTTAATTTCAGATTTATTTATGAAGGAAATGAGAAATTAAAAAAAGCCGCTCTGAATTCAACATTCAAAGCGGCTTCTCAACATTTAATTTGCTTGTTTCAATTCTTCAACAGTCTCTACTTGATCATCGAACTTCCGCACATCCACTCGTTTTACGAAGAACGCAAGGACGAGCGCCAAGAGGTTCATCCCAAGTGCGACATAAAATGAATATTGAATCCCAGATAAGAGGGCTTGCTGAGTGATGGCACCCATCGAACTCTCTGTGAGTGTCGCAGGATCGACTCCTGTCATCAATGATTCAGCCTCCGTACGTGTCACCGAGTTCATGATGGTTACGAGGACTGCCGTACCAATCGCACCAGATACTTGTTGGGCCGTGTTGTTGATGGCCGTTCCGTGTGGATTGAGGCGAGTCGGTAACTGGTTAAGTCCATTAGTCATAATCGGCATCATAACCATCGACATCCCAAACATACGCAACGTGTACGTTAAGACGATGTACGTGTAGGTCGAATCGAGTTGGACGTTTGCGAGCATATATGTTGATACCGCGGTGATTGTCAGACCGGTAAGTGCCAATAATTTTGGCCCGAATCGGTCAAACAGTTTACCCGTGATCGGTGACATGATTCCCATGATGATCGCACCAGGGAGAAGCATGAGCCCTGAATCGAGTGGTGAGATGCCACGTACGCTTTGGACGTAAGCCGGTGTCAAAATCATACCGGAGAACATTGCGACCGCGTTGACCATCGCAATGACTGACGCGAGTGCGAACATCGGATGTTTGTAAGCACGCAAGTCGAGCAATGGTTTTTCCATATGAAGCTGGCGGTAGATGAAGGCGATCAACGAAATGGCACCGACAATCATCGTCGCCAAGACGATTGGGTTATCCCAGCCGTCCGAACTTGCTGAACTGACACCGTATAAAATCCCACCAAATCCGAGTGTCGATAAGACGAGCGACAAGTAATCCAGTGACTGGTCTTTGTTTTGGACCATGACGTTCTCTGCTTTCCAAACAGCGAGCGCGAGACCGATGATCGCGAGCGGTAAAATCATTTCGAATAAGACGCGCCAGTCATAGTACTCGACGATATAACCGGAAAGTGTCGGTCCAATCGCAGGTGCCGAGATCATGACAAGTCCGAAAATCCCCATCGCCATCCCCCGTTTTTCACGCGGGAAGCTGACGAGCATGACGTTCATTAAGAGTGGTCCCATTGTTGAGGCACCGATGGCTTGAATCATTCGACCAGTCAACAACCAGCCGAAGCTCGGCGAGAAGGCCGCGATAGCCGTACCGATGGCGAAGATGCTCATCGACGTAATGAACAAGCTGCGGTTTGAAAAGCGAGTGATCAAATAGGCGGATGCCGGGACGAGCACACCCGTCACGAGCATAAAGCCTGTCGCGAGCCATTGAACGGTCGAGTAGTCTGCAATCTCGAGGTCGACCATGATCGATGGGAGCGCGACGTTGAGTAATGAGTTGTTTAAAAATGCGATGAATGCACCCGCAAAGAGCACCGCCAACATGACGTAAGGCGGTTTCTTTTGGAATTCTGGTTTCATATGGATGGCTCCTTTATTTTCTAAATAGTTATGTGTTGGTAAGTGTCGATGAAATGATTTTATACCCGTTGTATAAATAAAGCAACCATTTTGTACTATTAGTCTAAAAAGGTTTTCGGTGCTATAGTAAAGGTACAAACTAGACAGAACGGAGTTACGAAAATATGAAAGAGAAAAAGAGAAAAGTTGCCGATATTGCCATGTCTCTCTTCATCGAAAATGGGGTACAGCACACATCGGTGCAAGAGATCATCGACCGCGCTAATATCTCCAAAGGGACGTTTTATAATTACTTCTCATCGAAGACGGATTGTGTCGCTAGTATCCTCGAGAACTTACGATATGATGCAGGGCAACGCCGAATCGAAATGCAGATGGGGCGGGATAAGCGAGATCGTGACGTCTTCATCGAACAGATTTCGATATTGATTCAATTGAACGAAGAGCGGAACTTGCACGCGTTATTTGAATCGATCATGTCGTCGAACGAGAATGAATTGAAGAAGCTTGTACTTCAACATCGCATTTATGAAATCGAGTGGATTGCGATGCGTTTGACGGAAATCATTGGAGAGTCCGTCAGACCGTATTCGATGGAATTGACGGTGCTCTTCAACGGAATGTTGCAACATATCTTGTTTACGAACCGCATCACGAATGCTGCCTACTCTCCTCAAAAAGTCGTCCGAAGCTTATATACGTATGTCGAATTGATTGCCGCTCGGATGATGGAGACAGGAGAGCACGTCTTGAACCCGGTCACGGTCGATCAAATGCGTGGGACGACAGATAAACATCTCATAACAATCGAAGAATTGATCGAGATGGCTGCTCGCATCGAAGAGCATGTCGACATGACGGAAGAACAGCGAGATTTGTTCGATGCGATTTCGTTCGAACTTAAACAAGAGCGTCTTCGGAAAATCGTGTTAGAGCAATTGTTAAAGCCATTCCAACGGCTATTTAAAGGCGTGACAGGCGAGACAGAAGTACAAAAGTTCACGAATCTCGTGTGGTTGTATACGCGGACACATTAAAAATCATCCAATATTTCTGGATGGTTTTTTATTTTTCGATATAAAAGATAGAACAATTGTAGGTTCGTATGGGAAATATGGGTAATAATTAGTGATGGATAATGTTGAAGATGAAAGCGATTGAAGATGGGAGGAATTGAATATGCTAGAAAGTGTGATTGCATTTACTGCAATCGCTCTACTAATAGGTGGAGCGGCATATGGTCTCTATTCTGTATTTCGTTATTTTATCAAAAAGGATATCACTTCATTCCCTATCATATTAGGGGGCTCGATTTTTCTCGCAGGTGTTTGGTTGATCTTCATACTCGGAATTCTTGAAACAAATAATCAAGAAGCGGCTACTGATTTTGAAGAAGAGAGCACATTAGCAGTTACAGAGGACGAGAGTGAACCTGAACCGGTAATTGAAGAAGAGGTCGAAGAAGTTCAAGAACCTTCTGTGGAAGAGTTTTTACAAGACGTTCAGCCTGAGGAACCAATATCGAACTATAAGGAGTACATGGAATTTTATGAATTACAAATTAACCGAGGATATACTGCTTATGGTCTAGAGTTTGATGAAGTCACAATCGAGAATCGAAACATAATCGTGGTATACGACGCAGACTCAATTATCGAAGTAGGTGTGAATAAAGATTTAGATCAAGTAAAAAATGATCATGTCAAAAAGATTCAAGAAGATTTAACGACAACAATAGAGGGTTCATCAGATATGGGAACTGATGCAATTCAGCTTGAAAGAGGGTTTGCTGTTGTAGCCAGTACTTACAATGGTTCAAGTAATTTTGCAGTGACACTTCAAAATGATCAAGGGGAAATGATTGATTTACTAGTGAATGAAATAGGAAACTATTCAGGAAAGAGTTTTGTTTGGATTGAGGATGCAGGGGATTATTACTTAAATATAAATGGCAATCAAGGTAATTGGACAATTAATGTTATGCAATATCGACCTCTTGAAATAGAAAATCTACCAGGTGCTATAAAAGGAAAAGGTGACGATGTAGTCTTTTTTGAAATTGATAAAGGGTCTTATCAAATTTCGTTTTCGCATAATGGGGATTCTAATTTTGCAGTGAACGTCAACAAGGTTGATTTGTTAGTGAATGAAATAGGGAGTTATGAAGGGTCTCAACGCTACTCCTTTGAAGAGTCTAATGTATATGTGTTTGTCGTAACGGCAGATGGAGACTGGACCATCAATGTTAAGGAATAATATAGCTTGTACACAGGTATGACAAAATTCTTCCCTTTACAGTAATATAGAAGAAACAAGGAATGGAAAAAAGAATCAAAAAGTTTCCTCGAAAAAGAATTGATTCCTACAAATCCATACGCTACAATCAAATTACCGAAAGCGCTTTCGGGAAGAGGAGAATGACATGGGTACGATTTATGATTTAGCCAAAAAAACAGGATTCTCAATCACGACAGTGTCCAAAGCGTTGAACAATTACAAAGACGTGAGTGACAAGACGAGAGCGAAGATTCTTCAAGCCGCTGCTGAGATGGACTACTTGCCGAACGCACATGCCCAGTCGTTATCGACGAAAAAATCATGGGCGATCGGGGTCATGTTTTCAGAAGCGAATGAAGTTGGGATGAAGCACCCGTTCTTCAACGGAATCATCGAAAGTTTTCGTCACGCGACAGAGGAGCAAGGCTACGATTTAATTTTCGCCTCGCGGAATCTGCGCAATCGTGACATGAGTTACCTCGAACACTTTAAACACCGTGCGGTCGACGGCATCGTCGTCATCTGCTCGGACCGAATGGATGAGCAAGTTCAAGAGCTCATGCGAAGCGACATCCCGATCGTCGTCGTCGATATGGACAGCGCCAACTGTAGCGTCGTCTATTCTGATAACATCGAAGGGGCACGCCTCGCTGTGAATTATCTCTATGAACTCGGTCACCGAAAAATTGCCCACATCGCTGGGGATGAAACGATTGACGCCGGAGCGGCGCGAATCAAAGGATATGAACTTGCGATGCAAGAGCTGGACCTTCCGATTCGACCGGGCTACCTCGTCAACGCCGGTTTCTTCTCGGTTGAGGAAGGCAAGCAAGCGATGGAACGATTGCTTGAACTAGACGATCAACCGACTGCAGTCTTTGTGGCCGGGGATCAAATGGCAATCGGTGTCATCGAAGCCATTCACGAACACGGTCTTCATGTCCCGAATGACATCTCTGTCATCGGATATGATGACATTGAAATGATACAATACATCACGCCGAAACTGACCACGATTCGCCAAGATACGGACAAAATCGGAGAAGCGGCAGCAGAACTTTTACTTGAACAAATGACCGCGAAAGAGCGACTCACTGAACGTCGCGTCATTCCGGTACGCTTAGTCGAACGGGCATCCTGTGCACCGGTCAAACAGTGATTTATAGCCAATGATGTTTCGAAGTCGCTCTCTTTTCTTCAGTGGATGGAGAGGGGAGCGCGATTTCGAAATTCATTTTCGAAAGAAATCGAAACCGCTTTCGATATTTTATTTCGACGAGAAAGAAAGCGCTTTCGATAATTTTAAACCTCTTTTTGCAAGCGCTTTCTACTATTACTTATAAAAAGGATGGGAACAACACATGCGTAAATTAGTCAGCTTACTTACACTCGGAGCACTTTCAGTTGGCGTCTTGAGCGGTTGCTCAGACAGCGAAGGCGGAGCTTCTGAATCAAAAGATGACGTCTTAAAAGTTTGGTCATTTACGGACGAATTAAAAGAACCAATTAAAACATATGAAGAGAAGAACGGTGTCAAAGTTGAATTGACTATCGTCCCGATCGCGGACTATCCAACGAAATTGAAGCCAGCACTTGAGAGTGGCGTCGGCGCACCGGACGTCTTCACGGGAGAAATCGCATTCCTTAAACAATGGGTTGATGCAGGTTATTGGGAAAACCTTTCGGACGAGCCATACAGTGTCGATGAAATCGCAGACAACTACGTCCCGTACGTGTTTGACCTCGGGAAAGATAAAGATGGAAACGTTCGCGCTCTTTCATGGCAAACGACACCAGGTGGCGTTTACTACAAACGTAGCTTAGCAAAAGAAGTACTTGGTACAGACGACCCGACTGAAATCGGTGAAATGATGAGCTCGATGGACGGTGTCTTCGAAGTTGCTGAGAAGATGAAACAAAAAGGATACAAGATGTTCCCGGACGAAGGTGCGATCCGTTGGTTCTCACAAGGAGCAAACCCAGAAGCGTGGGTCAACGATAAAAACGAACTCGTCTTGACAGAAGATAAGATCAACTACATGGACTATGCGAAAGAACTTCGTGAGAAGCAATACACTGCGCTCGCACCAGAATGGTCACCATCATGGTTCGAAGGAATGGATAAGCCAATCAAAGTGAAAGAGAACGGAAAAGAAACAGAGACACAAGTCTTCTCATACGTCCTCCCAACATGGGGTCTCCACTCTGTATTAAAAGAGAACGCGAAAAAGTCTGCAGGTGACTGGGCTGTCACAAGCGGACCAAGCCCATACTTCTGGGGCGGTACATGGCTCGGAGTCTATGAAGGATCGAAAAACAAAGAAGCCGCTTACGACTTCGTAAAACTCATGACACAGGATGAAGAATTCTTGACAGATTGGGCACAAGAGACAGGCGACGTACTTGCGTTCAACCCGGTCACAGACAAGATCAAAGACGACTTCAGCGATGAGTTCCTCGGCGGACAAAACAACTATGAGTTCTTCCTCGATGAAGCAGATGAAATCACACCAGGTATCGTCACGAAATACGACCAACAGCTCGATACACTTTATGGTGCATCTGTCCTTCAGTATGTAGAAGGGAAAAAGTCAAAAGAAGAAGCGATTGAAGAGTTCAAAAAACAAGCGAAGAACGCTTACCCAGACATCGTTGTAGACTGACGATGACCAACACGAGGGGGGAGCTCCCCCCTCGGTTCTTATGGAAGGAGAAATACACGTGAAAAAACTAGATCGTTACGGCTATCTGTTCATCGCCCCGTTCTGGGTCGTCTTCTTGACATTCAGCATCTATCCGGTCCTCTTAACGCTTTATTATAGCTTCACGAACTATACGGGGAGCCCGGGTGAAGAGGTCGTCGGGTTTGCGAACTACACACGGTTGTTGACGGATACGTACTTTATCGAGGCGTTTTTCAACACCATCAAAATTTGGGGAATTAACTTCGTCTTGCAGATTGGATTGGCGCTTCTCTTGGCGCTCATCTTCTCTGATCTCCGTTTGAAGTTAAAAGGACTATCGTTCTTCCGCTCGTTCTTCTATCTTCCAAACTTGATCACGATCAGTTCGGTCGCGCTCTTGTTCGGTATTTTACTCGACTGGCAGCACGGTTCACTCAACATGGTGTTGATGAAAATCGGCTTGATTTCGGATCCAATCAACTGGTTGGTAGAACCGGTGACGGCACAGTTATCCGTTTCACTCATTTTGACATGGATGTGGTTCGGACATTCCTTCATCATCGTCATGGCAGGGGTATCAGGCATCTCGACAGATTACTTCGAAGCCGCTCACATTGACGGTGCGAACCGTTGGCAGATGTTTACGAAAGTGACGTTGCCGCTCTTGAAACCAATTCTTCTCTACATCATGATCACGTCACTCATCGGTGGACTACAGTTGTTCGACCTTCCGATGTTGATTACAGACGGGATCGGTTCACCAGACGGTTCGTTGAACACGATGGTGCTTTACTTGTACAACCAAGCCTTCAAGTATAACAACTATGGCTATGCGTCAGCGGTCGCTTACGGCCTATTCTTGATCACGCTGATCTTCTCGGCGGTCGTCTTCAAGGGTATGTTCCGCAAAGAGCGCGCGACACAGAAGGGGGCGTAAGCAATGGAACAAAATGCGGAATCACGGCGAATGCTTCCAGATAGCGCAGCGCAGCCGAAACGGAAAAAGGAGCGTCCGCTTAAAGTGGCGCCGCCTTCTAAGAAGAAAACGAATAAGCGATTCGCACGAGGTTTGATTTATACAGGGCTCATCCTTCTCGCGATTATCTGTTTCATTCCGTTCTTGATGATGATTGTCAACGCGACCCGGACGAATGGAGAAATCATGGCTGGGTTCTCACTTCTTCCGGGGACGGCGCTCGCAGACAACTATGCGACGCTCAGCGAATACATCAACATTTGGAACGGCTTCAAGAACAGCTTGATCATCTCTGTATCGGTGACGGTCTTGTCTGGTTACTTCTCAGCCCTAACGGCTTACGGCTTTACGTTCTATAACTTTAGAGGGAAAAATGCGATGTTCATCTTCATGCTTGTCATGATGATGGTGCCAGCGCAACTCGGACTCATTGGATTCTATGAGATCTCAAAAACGCTCGGTATTTTGGACACGTTCATTCCATTGATTGTCCCAGCGATTGCAACACCGTTCACCGTCTTCTTCATCCGTCAATATACGCAAGCGACGCTTCACATCAGTTTGATTGAAGCGGCACGGATTGACGGTGCGAGCGAGCTACGTATTTTCCACACAATCGCACTTCCAATGATGATGCCAGCGATTGCAACGATGTCGATTTTTACGTTCATCGGCTCATGGAACAACTACTTGATGCCACTTGTCCTCTTGTTCTCGCCTGAGAAATACACGTTGCCTGTTTTGATGGGCTTCTTGAAAGGATCACAAGTCGCAGAGAACCTTGGCTCGCTTTACCTGGGCATCGCAATCTCGGTCGTACCGATTATGATTGCCTTCTTGTTCCTCTCGAAGTACATCGTCAGCAGTATTTCGGCAGGTGCTGTCAAAGAATAAATATAGAGAAAAGAGGAAAACACTATGCATTTTAAGAAAGACTTCGTATTCGGGACAGCCACGTCCTCGTACCAAATTGAAGGCGCATATAACGAAGGAGGCCGTACTCCTTCCATCTGGGATATGTTCTGTGACATCGACGGGCGCGTGTTTGAAAAGCATAACGGCGATGTCGCATGTGACCACTACCATCGTTACGAGGAAGACATCCAGCACATCAAAAAGTTAGGTGTCGACACGTATCGATTCTCCATCGCGTGGCCACGCATCTTCCCTGCCAAGGGAGAGTACAACCCAGAAGGAATGGCGTTCTACAAAAACTTGGCGCTGCGTCTACGTGAAGAAGGAATCAAACCAGCCGTCACGATTTATCACTGGGACCTTCCGATGTGGGCTCACGAAGAAGGTGGCTGGGTCAACCGTGAATCGGTCGACTGGTTCCTCGATTATGCGAAAGTCTGTTTTGAAGAGCTTGATGACATCGTCGACTCTTGGATTACCCACAATGAGCCTTGGTGTGCCGGCTTCCTCGGCTACCACGTCGGTGTTCATGCACCGGGTCATCGTGACATGAACGAAGCGGTACGCGCCGTGCACCACATATTGTTATCGCACGGAAAAGCGGTCGAGTTGTTGAAGCGAGAGATGACGTCCATGACCCCGATCGGCATCACGCTCAACTTGTCACCGATGTACGCGAAGACGGATTCTGCGAATGATCGCCTTGCGATGAACAATGCCGACGGGTATTCGAATCGCTGGTTCCTCGATCCGGTCTTCAAAGGTGAGTATCCAGTCGATATGATGAACTTGTTCTCCAAATATGTGCATAACTTCGATTTCATCCAACCGGGTGATATGGAGACGATTTCGACATCTTGCGACTTCTTCGGCATCAACTTCTACAGCCGCGGCATTGTCGAGTTCAACGCAGCAAATGATTTCTTGAAGGCAGACGCTTACTCGGACTACGAGAAGACGGGCATGGGCTGGGATATCGCCCCGAACGAATTCAAAGACCTGATCCGTCGTTTACGCGCCGAGTATACTGACCTTCCAATCTACATCACAGAGAACGGCGCCGCATTTGACGACGTGCTGGAAAATGGCGAAGTCCATGACGATAACCGGATCGACTACGTCCGCCAGCACCTCGAAGCCGTCTCCGATTTGAACGATGAAGGCATGAACATTCAAGGCTACTACCTCTGGTCGCTCATGGACAACTTCGAATGGAGCTTCGGTTATGAGAAGCGCTTCGGCATTCTTTATATCGACTTTGAGACACAGGAGCGCATTTGGAAAGACAGCGCGAAGTGGTATGCCGGTGTCATCGCCGACCATAAAGCCAAACACGCGGATAGCGTCGAGGCGTAACATGCATCCATCCCCACCGCTACGGGGATGGATTTTTTGTGTGGAATGCTATCTTTTTGGGAACGAAGATAGGGGAGGGATGTTCTATGAAACGTGAGTTTGCGACATATGAAGTGACGGGATATGACGACCTTGGGAAAATCAAATTCGTTCATTTGAGAGAAGGCGAGTTTGTGTTGCCCGTTGAGATCAAGGGAGATGACTTACGAAAAATCAAGAAGATGATGGAGCTCAATCCAGGTGTGACCGTGATTATTCATGCGGCTATTGATCAGAGACGGATGCGGTTGCTTGAAGTGGAGGGCTATTCGCTCCGGAAAGAGGATACGTAAAACGCTAGCACTGAAAAAGGGCTGGCGTTTGTTTACATAGATTGGGCAACGAAACACCAAGATAAATCTCACGATTCACTCGTGATGACACACAAAAGTCACCGACCATGAAACGGTTCGGTGACTTCGTTGGATTGACTGATGCGTTTGACTCTTTTCAATACGTCCCGTTTCGGTAAATTCGGGTAATCATGCTGGATGCGTTCGACGCAGGACACGATGGTTTCGGTTCGTAACAGGTGGATGATCTGCTGATCGATTGAATCAAGTTCAAGAGGTACGTCTTCTTTCGAATTCTCACGATTTAGCCAAAATGATGCACCGAATAAGTGTACGAATACAATCGCCATGACGGTGAGCGTCGATAAATCGATAGACGGAAAGAGTGTCAGTACGACGTATAGACTGATTCCGCTCACTGCTCCGTGCAGAATGGTGTCGATTAGACGCGGTACGTTCGCATGACCAAACGAGCGTAACGCTCCCGTTAACCCATCAACGAACAAACTGAGGATTGTCGACAATAGATAGAAACAACCGAGCATCGCGAGAGTCGATAAGATTCGGAACACTGTGTCTTCAAGCAGATAGATGATAATCAAATCGACGATCAATAGCGGGGCGAGGGCGAGCGCTAAAATCAATGCGCCCCAACCGAGTCCAGTCACAGCCTTCATGAGACATGTGCCCGATATCGTCCAAGTGCGATGATGGCACAGAAGAGACAGACCGTATGGATTACGACCCCGATAAGCATGGCATATGGCAAAATCGATTGGAAGCCAAGACCGAATGCGAGGGCGGCGCTCGATAAAATTAGAAAGCTCGGTGTATAGTTTCGGACGGTTGTTTTCTGCTTATTCGCATGTACCATAAAGTATCCCGCAATGAGTAAAAAGACAGGAAACAACATGATGGGGTAGACCGATTGAAGCAACAGTCCGAGTAATCCGGACAGACCAGCGATAACGGCGAATATAGAAGGATAGTATGCTTTCAAATTTCCAACTCCTTTACTCTTTTCCCTAAATATAACAGCCCTCCTCATTATTGAGAAGGGCTGTCGTTTTTGTTTCAGGCTGATGCTTGATCAGAGCCATCTTGTGCTTTCAATTCTTCACCGTACGAAACGCGGTCTTGAATGCGAACGAACGGAAGGTAGACGGCAACGGCCATGGCGATTGTTGCAATCTGTAAGAGGGCAGCGCGCCATCCGCCAATCAAGAATCCAGAGATGACTGGAGGTGTCGTCCATGGTACTTGAAGCGCGTTGAATGGCTCGACCCAACCCCAAAGGATGGCAAAGTAGACCATGAATGAAGCGATGGCTGGCACGACGACGAATGGGACGAACATGATCGGGTTGAAGACGATTGGCATCCCGAAGATGACCGGCTCATTGATGTTGAAGATACTTGGTGCAAGTGACAACTTCCCAAGCTGCTTCAAGTGTGCCGAGCGTGCAACGATTAAGACGGCAATGATGAAGCCGATTGTGATTCCTGATCCACCGAGTTTCGTGAACACGTCGAGGAATTGAATCGTAACGATTTTTGCGTTCTCGCCAGCGACGAGCGTACCACCAGCATCGAGGATGGCTTGGTTTTGAAGTGCATTCGCTGTGAGAAGTGGTCCCATGATTCCCATGAGGATTGCGGCACCGTGAATCCCACACCACCACATGACTGACATGAGCACCATGATGATGACGGCTCCAGCGAGTGTGTCTGTCAAGTTTTGAAGTGGTGCTTGAAGCACATCATAGATGACTTCTGTGAACGTACGTTCTGCAACCGCTTGGAAAATCGCAAACGTCGCAACGGCGAGCGAGATGATCGCTAAACCAGGAACAAGTGCAGAGAATGAGTTCGATACGCCTGGCGGGACACCGTCTGGCATTTTAATGCTGATTCCGCGTTTGATGAACTGCGAGTAGATGAATCCGACTGTCAATCCGACGAGGATGGCAGCGAGGACACCTTGTCCACCTGTCCATACTTTCGGGATAACCCCGGTAACAGTTTCTCCGCCTTCAGACAGGACAGAAGCTTGTGTGATGATGAGGAACGAGATGATTCCGAGGATACCAGCTGGTACGCCTTCGATTTTTTCATTCTTGACGTACGAGTAAGCGATTCCAAAAACACCGATCAAAGCAAGGATGTCAAACGTCGCGCCGACGACTTGCGTGAGCGGGAGTGACCAGTCTGCCCCGAATAAACCTGACATGAAGTCAGCCCAACCTGGAATCGGTAACGCCAGGATGAGGAGGAACAACGATCCGATGATGGTCATCGGCATCGTGAGGATGAACCCGTCCTTAATCGCAAGGACGGGCTTGGCGTTCGCAAAGCGAACAAAAGCAGGGGTGAACTTTTCAAATACTCTTTCTAAGCGGCTCATAGGGGAACCTCCTTATAGGTCTTCAGCGCGCGTGGCGATGATCTCTTTATACCAATGGAACGACTGTTTCTTCTTCCGTGCGAGACCGTTGTTGTGGTCGACATAGATGAAGCCGTATTGTTTCTTATAACCGTTCAACCAGCTGAGTAGGTCGATTGCAGACCAAGCATAGTAACCGGCAACGTTGATGCCTTGTTGAACAGCATGTTTGACTGCACGAAGGTGTCCTTCGATGTACTCAATCCGTGGCGTGTCCATGATCTCACCGTCGACGATCGGGTCGACATCACCGAGACCGTTCTCTGTGATATAGATTTTGACGTCGCCGTAACGATCTTTCAGCATATGCATCCCAGCGAGGAACGCTTCCGGTGAGATTTCCCAATCCCACTTCGTGTACACTTTGTCATCCATCTTGACCGTCTTGTAGACGCCATCGAATGATGGGTTACCCGGACGACCTGTCGAGTTCTCACGTCCACCGGCCATGACGAGCGCCGAGTCATTCTTCATGACGCGCTGCGGGCTGTAGTAGTTGAGACCGATAAAGTCGTTCATCGGAGCGGTACGTTTCAAGACGTCGAGTTCTTCCTCTGTCATTTCAGGAAGGAGACCTTGTTCATGTAAGCCGTTCACGACGTACTCTGGATATTCACCTTTCAAGATCGGGTCATAGAACCAATGTGTCGCATAAGCGTTCGCATGCATTTCGGCAAACTTGTTCTCCTCTGCGTCATCAATACTGAACGCCGGGTTGAACACGTGTGTGATTCCGATTTCGCCAGTGTGACCGTTTTGTTTAAAAAGCTCGACGGCACGGGCGTGAGCGACGAAGACGTTATGTGTCGTTTGGAAATATCCTTTGACGTCGCCTTCGATGCCTGGCGGGTGTGCGCCTGTTAAGTATCCAAGTGAGCAGAAGATGACCGCTTCGTTGAACGTGATCCAGTGGTTGACACGGTCACCGAACGATTGGAAGCAAGTATCTGCGAAACGGACGAATGCGTCAACTGTCTCTTTGTTCTTCCAGCCGCCTTTTTCTTCAAGTGCTTGTGGGAGGTCCCAATGGTAGAGCGTGACGAATGGGACGATGTCATGTTTCAAACATTCGTCGATCAAGTTGTTATAGAACTCGAGTCCTTTTTCGTTCACTTCACCCGTACCGTTCGGGAAGATACGCGGCCATGAGATGGAGAAACGATACGATTCGAGTCCCATCTCCGCCATGAGCGCGATATCTTCTTTATAACGATGATAATGGTCGACTGCGACGTCGCCGTTTGTGTTTTCAAATGTCTTACCAGGAATTTTCGAGAAGACGTCCCAGTTCGAGAGGCCTTTCCCGTCCTCGTTCCATGCGCCTTCGACCTGGTAAGAGGCCGAAGCAGCGCCGAACAAGAAATCTTTAGGCATTTTCAAAGTCATCACCTCAGTTTATTTATTTACAAGTTTCAATGAGTGGTCTAATACTTTCGCACCGTTCATCATGCCGTAGTCGACTGTGTTGATGACGTCGATTGGAACACCTTTTGGTTCGCAGATTTGCTTCCCTTTTGAAAGGAGGTACTTCACTTGTGGTCCGAGAAGTGCAACGTCGATGTTGTCAACGTAAGTTTCCATCTCCGATTCTGGGTAAGCTGCGATTTCAGCTTCGATGCCACGTTCAGAGGCAACCGCTTTCATTTTTTCTACTAACATACTTGTTGACATACCTGCCGCACAGAAGAGTCCGATTTTAATCATTTTTGATCCATTCCTTTCAATTCGTTGATTTCGTTTTGCATATTCATCATATATCCAAGCATTTCTTTGACGAGAATCGTGTTCATCAAGTGATCTTGCGCATGCACCATGAGGACACCAACCGTTGCCGATTTACCTTGTGCTTCGAGCGTCACGAATTTCGTTTGAATCGCATGTGCTTCTTTTAATGTCGCGTCACCAGCAACGACTGCTGCTTCGGCTTCGTCTTTCTTTCCTTCTTGCATGAGGAGCATCGCTTGATGGTAGCTCGCTTTGGCGTCACCCGAGAGGGCGATGAGACCGAAAATATCTTCCGGTGAGATTTCGATTGTTTCAGAAACCATAATATCTCTCCTTTTTGTATGGATAACTAAAATTCATAGGTACAAATATTTTCTACACGTTGATAGTAGCACGAAAGCGTTTTCGTGTAAACCCTTTCTTTTCGAAAAAAATGCATAAAAAATGCGCACGAGAAAAGCATCTCTCGGGCGCGTTTAGGATTTGATGTTCGAGACTTTGAGCATTTTGACATGTTTAAAATGATGGATGGAACGAGAGACGTCGAAGATTTGTCCGTTCGTCAAATAGACGGTGTTGTCGACGATCAAGGCTGGGTCATTCTCGTTCAGGTCGAGCAGGTCGGCGGACTCTGAATCTAAAAAGTCTGCGTAAATGACTCGGTCGGCGAATCCGATGGCAAGTTTTTGGTCGTTTCGTAAATACGTGTAGATCGACTTTTGAACAATGTTCTCATCCAAGTAGATGACGAGCTCTTTTCGGAAGTATGAATCCTCTACCGAGAACGGGTGGTCATCGACGAGACGTAGCCGCTTCACGAAGTAGACAGGTGTCCCGATCGGGCACTTCATACGTTCGGCGACCTCATCGTTCGCCTCCGTCTGTTCGAAGTGTAAGACGCGTGTCTCGACTTTTCGACCGCTGAAGTCACTTGTGAGACCTTGGAGTTTTTCTAAATTGATGTAATCACTATTGTAATGGTCACGGACGAAGACGCCGCTCCCTTGAACTTGATAGACGTATCCTTTGTTGACGAGGATCTCGATCGCTTTTCGGACCGTGTTGCGGCTGACGCCATACTTGTTGGCATACTCATCCTCGGTCAATAATTTATTCGTATGTTGGTAGACGTGATTGACGATGTCCGCTTCAATCTGACTCGCAACTTGCTTGTACTTCGGAGACATACAGTTCTACACCTTTCAAAAAAATTTGTGGGAATGAATTTGGTAACAGTATAGCAGATAACCTTTGTAAGCGGATACGTTTCGTTCGTCAATTGTTGAAAAAAGTCGAACGATTCAATGCTAGAATATTCGGAAAATGTGAAACAATAATAAGAAATTATACGTATAAGAGAGATAGATGCTTTTATAGAAAGGGTGTTTGTTAAGTGAACAATCAAAATCGATTTGTACAAGAGGACACATGGTGGAAGTCACCACTTCGAATAAAATATACCTCGTTTGCGTTCATTCTCATGGCGCTTGCTGTGTCGTACTTCGAAGGTAATGTAGGGCTGATAGTTCCACTCATTGTTGTCGGAATCGCGATGATTGGAATAGACGTTAGCAAGTATCAGAAACACCGTACGCATGTAAGCGAAAAAATCAAAGTGAAATCTCTTAAATGGGAGCTCATATATGATTTAGTGGATTCTGCAATTCTTATTGTAATAACCGTGACGCTCCTTTTTATGAAAGTTGACACGTTGACAATTTTTGTTGTTCTCACTTTGTGGATGGTGTTCGGTCAAACTTTCCAAAAACAATTTGGAGAACGCATGCCTTCGGTGGATCAATCCGAGAAACGGCGGTTAAAGAGATGAATGAACGCATAATGCAAGAAAAAGCATGGAAGCGTTTATTCGACCAATGGATCTTCGGCCTGTTTGGAACATTTGTAGTACTGATGTTACCGATCAGTTTATTAACAGATGACCTTACGTGGGGCGTGTTATATATCGCCTGTGCGCTCATTCCGCTGAACATCTTATATGTGAAGCGCTATCGAATGCGTCTGAGGTTTCAACCAGAACTGAAAGGATTGTATCGTCGTCAACTCGTTCGGGACGGGTTCAACAGTGCTGCCTTTTTCCTCGCGTTGAATCATCAATTACTGTTCGCCTCAAACGTGGCGTATGTGTGTGTCACGGTATTCATCGGTGGTGCGATGCTATGGACGTTAAACGTGAACAAACAAACGAAACAACAAGATATGGAATATATACATTTCGACAAGGAGGCGATATAGGTGGCACAAGACGTAAAGTGGATGCGACGAATGCGACGTTATGCCGTACCCATCTTGATTCTGTATGTCACGGCCATCATTGTCGCTCTCTTATTAGAGAAAATGTGGCTTATCCCCATCATGGCGTCCGTCTCTATGATCATCGTCGTGATGGGCTATCAAGAGATGCGTATCATGTGGCGAATGACAAAACATCCGAAAGCTCATCGAATGCTTATATTCCAATACGTATTCGAATGGGTGGATGCGATTTTGTTGACGGCGCTCATGGTGACGCTGCTGACAGCGGAAGATTTTGGTCTCGTGATCGGTCTCTTTTTTGGGATATGGGGAGTACTCAGTCCGATTCGGCAGAAGTGGTTCACGAAGCAACTTAAACAAATCGATCCGGAATTACCGACGTATGAAGAAGTGATTGAAGGGAGTGTACTAAATGGACCGTCAATTTGAACTCACGATAACGAATGCCAAACAATTCGAACGGTTCTTTGGCTGGCCGGTACTCGTCATATTCCTCATTTCGTTCATCGTGATGTTACGGACACAGGCGACATGGGTCATCCCGGTCATGTTGGTCGTATCCATGGGCATGGCTTATAAAGGATATATGGAATATCGAGTCATTCGCCCTTTTGCCGAACATCAAAACGTCGTTCGGGTGTTGCGATATCGACTCGTTGACTGTTGGATTAGTGCTGTTTCGTTATTTGTGCTCTTCATCCCGATGTATGTGAACGAAGATGCTTTCATCCTGACCGGTGGGATTGTCGCCCTTTGGGGGTTGACGAAATCGTATCGAGAGAAGAAGTGGGAAGAGCGAATCCATGCGCACCAGTCAGAACTACCGACGTATGAAGAAGTGTTGGAAGGAGGAGAGAACATATGGAACTATCACCAAAAGTGAAAGCGCAAATCGACACGATTCTAAAAGTAGACCGCTTGACGAAATGGGGTGTCGGCATTATCGGCATCGGACTCGTCGTCAGTTTTTTGATTTATGCCTCGTATTGGACACTCTCGGACGGCGTTGTCACGGGAACGTTATACGCGGTGCTCGCTGCAGTCTTGACGGGTATTTTTATACAATATCGGATGTGGCTGCGCTTCGTGACGAATCAAACGGCACGTAACCTCTTATCGTTCAAAATGATGGCACATACGCTCGCTTTGACGGGTGTCGGGATTTATGGACTCTTCTATTTCACGAGTGAAGCGACGAGCACACAATCGTTCCGTATGTTCCTCCTTTCGCAACTGACGTTTTTCGGGATTGAATACTTGGCGAAGCGGTTCGACCGCGTCATTCAATCTTATGACGAGAACTATTTGACGGATCAAGATTTAAAAGAAATTCGTGAGGTCCGTGAATACGAGAAGGAGCAACGTCGTGAACAAGCGTGATCAGATGAGAGAGCTTGTCAGAGTGGAAACTGAAAAGAATGGAGTCTTCACTTTTCTGTCGTGGATGATCTGTATATCGTTGTTTGTGGCGACTGAAAAAGGATGGGTGTCAGCAGGAACTGTTCTTTTGATTGGTCAATTTGCGGGCTTATTTGCGATTAAAAAATCTTGGAAGAAAGAAACGATTCAATTGAAGTATTTAACGAATCGAGACGCCAAACGTCACATACACTTGATGTCGATTTTTAATTTTTTGACGTTCCCGATTTTGCTCATCCTCATGTTCGGATGGGTCACGAAACAAATTGAGACACCTTACTTTATTGGGTTGATGGTGACTGGAGGTGTCATATCCGTCATCGGTCATAAATGGTACGAGCGATATATGGTTCGTCTCGACGAGAACTATGTCACGGAACGAGAGTTAAAAGAAGAACAAAAATGGGGGAGCGCGTGACTCACTCGAGAAAGTAGGAATATGAAGTGAGGATTGCGACGTATAACATTTGGAACCATGACACGCTATGGCAAAAACGAATCGACGCGATTTGCCAAGAAGTAAAACGAATCGACGCGGACGTAATTGCACTTCAAGAAGTCCGTTCTTACGAAGAGGGTAGTGTGGCTCATGACATTGCGGAAGCGACGGGTTATCCGTACTGTGTCTTTCATGCTTACCCCGACTCACCGGACGAAGGACTCGCTTTTTTGAGTAAAATTCCCTTGTCTTCAGTTGAAGCGATTTGGGAAGAGGATGTGGAAGAGTCAAACTTTTGTGCGACCCGAGTGACGCTTATCTTCGGCGGTCAGGAATGGGGACTCACGAATGTGCATCTGAACTGGCGCTCTTCTTCGATTCGAGAATGCCAGATGGAAGTGGTACGAGACTGGTTAAGCAAGGGGCGCCAAAAGGCGATTGAGGTGTTGTGTGGAGATTTCAATGATCATCCTCGATCGAATATCTATGATGATGTATCAGATGCAGGGTGGCTGGACGTGACGACGTTTGTTGCGGGAGAATCACAACCGACGTTAGACGTAAAGCACAATCCATACTTGCAATCTTCTCATCTCGAGCAGCCTGAACGATATGATTGGATTCTGTTTCGTTCGGAATGTAGTGAACTCGAGGTTCAGCATGTCGATGTATTCGGCGACATGCGGACGAGTAGGGATGTTGTACCGAGTGATCATTATGGTGTGGTGGTCGACTTTACCGTGAAATAATGAGGAGGATGTGCGATTGCGCATCCTCTTTTTATTTGAATAATCGAGCGATGAACCCCACACATGCCGCAAAGGGAAGAAGGAGAAAAAGTCCGAGCCATTGATCGCGCCAAACGACAAACCAGAAAGCGGCTTGCAGACATAGGATGCCGACTGCAGCAAAAATCACGAATAAGAATGCTTTCTTACGAGTGGAGCGGTCTTCCCACCATTCCTTGAAATAAGGGAAACTGCAGAGAAACGCCATAGCCATGAAGAAAATCGCAGGAAACAACATGACATCCCCTAACGTGCTATTGCCTTCAAATTCGAGCCACCTGGATAAGACGGATAACAGAATGCCGATCAATAGGAAGATTCCACCCATGTGTTTCCCCTCATTTCTTTACTCGTTACTTGTATCATGCCCGTTCTCTCCTTACTTGAAAACTCGATAGATTGATGGCTTTTTCGTGAAAGTGGTGACTTTTACATGAACAGTAAAAAAGTATTTAGCGACAATTTTTCAGATTGCTCTATCCAACACGGCTTGTACTCGATAGCATGAAAGCGTATCTGGAGAAACGGCTGGATATGAAGTGAAAGCGCCAGAACTCTACGGAGTTGACGAGGACGAAGGTGATCGAGATTTCGGCGGATGCCTTCCAGTCGCGTGTCACGACTGAGAGAGTCTTGATAAAACGTTCGGGTGACCGGGCGGACAAAACGAGACTTGATGACATCACTCAAAAAAGCCCGTTTCCTTTTTCGAGCAATCGAAGAATAGAGGAGATTTGTTTATGTGTGGAATCGTAGGGATGATCGGACAAGTTGGAACGAAAGAGATTTTATTGAAAGGGCTTGAAAAGCTCGAGTATCGTGGCTACGACTCAGCAGGAATTGCCTTAGTCGGTGAGGACGTTCGTACGTTCAAAGAAGTGGGACGAATTCAAGCACTCCGTGACATCGTACCGGCTGATGCTGAAGGAACGATCGGAATCGGCCACACACGTTGGGCGACACACGGGGTACCGAGCGTACCGAACGCCCACCCGCACCAAAGCACGACAGGACGCTTCACGCTCGTGCATAACGGTGTAATCGAGAACGATGAGCAATTGAAAGCCACGCTCGATGCTCCGTTCCTTTCAGAGACGGACACGGAAGTCATCGTCTTGCTCATGGAGAAGCACTTCGTCGAGCTCGGTGATGTCGAGGCAGCGTTCCGTAAGACGCTTTCGGACCTCCACGGTTCGTATGCGATCGCGATGATCGACTCAGAGGACAAAGAGCGCCTCTATATCGGGAAGAACAAGTCACCGCTCCTCGTCGGACTCGGGGACGGCACGTTCAACGTCGTCGCATCGGACGCGATGGCGATGCTCCAGGTGACGGACCAGTACCTCGAGCTCCACGACGGTGAGATCGTCATCCTCACACGTGAGTCGGCGACGATCAAGACGCTCGACGGTGACGTGCTCGAACGTGCGCCATACACGGCCGAGATCGATGCATCAGACATCGAGAAGGGCACGTACGCGCACTACATGTTGAAAGAGATGGACGAGCAGCCAGCCGTCATCCGCAACATCATCCAGCACTACCAGAACGAGAACGGTGAGATTGAACTCACAGAAGGCGTGCGTGAGCTCGTCTCGGAAGCGGACCGAATCTACATCGTCGCGTGTGGGACGAGCTATAACGCCGGACTCGTCGGAAAAGATATTTTGGAGCGCATCGCCGGCATTCCGACAGAAGTGCACGTTTCTTCTGAATTCGGCTACAATATGCCCCTCTTAAGTGAACGTCCGTTGTTCGTCTTCTTATCACAATCTGGTGAGACAGCGGACAGCCGTGCCGTGCTCGTCGAAGTGAAGAAACGCGGATACAAAGCGCTCACCATGACGAATGTACCGGGTTCAACGCTCTCACGCGAAGCGAACGAGACGATGCTTCTCCACGCCGGACCAGAGATCGCGGTCGCGTCGACGAAAGCATACACGGCACAGATTGCCGTCCTCGCGATTCTCGCGTACGACATCGCCCGTGCGACAGGGAAAGAATTACCGTTCGACCTGATGCCAGAGCTCGCCCGTGTCGCGACCATCATGGACTCGATTATGGCGCAAAAAGAATTGTTCGAAGACCTCGCTGAACGTTATTTGAAAACGACACCGAATACGTTCTTCATCGGTCGTGGGCTTGACGCTTCTGTCTGTCTCGAAGGAGCGCTCAAAGTAAAAGAGATTTCGTATATCCAAGCGGAAGGGTACCCAGGTGGGGAACTGAAGCATGGGTCGATCGCCTTGATTGAAGACGGGACACCGGTTATCGCGCTCATCTCGCAACCGAAGACGAACTTGAATATTCGCGGGAATGTCAAAGAGGTCGTGGCCCGTGGCGCGAACGCCTGTATCATCTCCATGCAAGGCGTGGAACATGAGAATGATGACTTCATTTTGCCGCACGTCGAGCCACTCTTGGCACCGCTCATCAACGTATTGCCGGTTCAATTGATGGCATATTACGCGGCACTCGCTCGTGGATGTGACGTGGACAAGCCACGGAACTTGGCGAAATCGGTGACGGTGGAATAAACTTGACGTTGTATAAGGCACTTCTGTATCTGGAGAAGAAAGTTTTTTCTTAGCAAAGCAAACTGTATTCTTGGTCAAATAATACGTTCTTTAGCGCGAGAGCAATCGGAATCACCAACCGATTGACCTCGTGCTTTTTTGTTAGATAAAAGAGCGAGTGGAAGCCTGGAAAGAAAGAACGTGGGGGGAATTGAGAAAAAAAGCGTGAAAAAGAAATCTTGGATTTTAGGGAGCAACTAATTTGCCTATGAAAACATTAGAAGTCAGTCAGAGGAAGGATTTAAAAAGATGGCCAGGGAACGACTTAAATCTACGGGTGCAACTTTTTGTAGACTCAAAATTAAGTTCTTTCTTAGCAAAATAAATTGTATTCTCGGCCAAATTAAATTATTTTTACTCAAAAAGTATTTGACCAAACCATCTTTGACAAATACATATCTGGTTTCAAAGTTGAAACGGTACAAGATTTTAGAGAAGAAGGATAAAGTGGGTAATTAAAACGAGTGTTGGATCAGACTTTTCCTGATGGAAAATCGCATAATGAAAAAGTATCGGAAAGAATAGTATGAACGACTTAAAAGAGAAAAATGTTTTTAATGACTTTACTTATTTGTCATATACTTTTGATTGTTCCGTTGTTTAGGCGCACTTTTAGATGTATAATAATGGAAATATTGGTATTTGGTTAAGATATTGATTATAAAACCACCTTGCAATAAATAAGGTGATTTTATAATCGGTTGATCATTGGGGGTAGCATGTATGGGTTTTGGGAGTTTCATAGTCAATTCTATTATAGTAATTGTGTTTATTGTAGGAATGGTGTTTACTATCAAGTTTTTCTTTGCAAATAAGAAAGAACAATCAATATCAACTGTTCTCATCACTTCTGGTCTCTCACTTACTGTTAGTTCTTTTGGTAACACTTGGACCAATATTAATAGACTTTTTGCAACTATTATTCTAAGTGGATCTCCAAATGATGCAATCGAAATTAATTCCGCTTTCTCACAGACCCAATGGGTTCAACTGATTGTAGGGATAGTATTGATGGTAGCTGGGGGGTATTTATTGTATTTTGCAAAGAACAAACTTTTCATTTTAAATATCAATGCATACTATGATAAGAGAATAGAATCAAATAACAAAGATATAGGTCTATCCACATTCGAATTTAAAGAAAGAGAAATAGACTTAGTTAGAAATTATAAAAATGGTATAACAGCAAACACTATTAAAGAAGTTGTGGAAATTATCGAAGAAAAAACGAGGTCATTTAGATTAGAAAGTAAAGGTTTCAAGAGAGGATACACAGGAATTGCACCTATACCTTTCGTAATGTTGACAGGAACGTATTTACAACGTGAAAAAATCAATGAGTATTTTGAATTCGATAGAATTCAAACCGAAGAATTTTATAAATTAAAAAACAGAAAGAAATATCCTGCATTACAAATAGATAAGTCTCTGAACGAAATAAATGCAAATGCTGAAGAATTTGTAATAGCAGTCTCACTTACTAAAAGAATTACCCAAGAACAAATGAAGCAATTTAAAAATGCAGAGAAGGTTGAGTTATATTTAAAAAATCCAAAAGATAATGCAATAAGACATAAGACTCAATTGTTTGAATACGCTCAAAAGATCGGAGAGATCATAGAGGAAATATCAGCTTCTACTTCTTGTAAAAAAGTACATCTCCTCATTTCATCTCAGAGTAGTTTGGCATTAGAGATTGGAAAAAGGATTGATAATCAAAGAATGGCTGAAATTACTTGCTACTTCTTTGATATAAAACAGGATACTAATTATCCATGGGGGATCATCATGAACGGAGAAAATAAAGGTGAATTTATAGAGCGATAAAGGGAGTGAGAAATTTGTATAACGTTGAGAGTCGGTTAAAAACATTCTATAACAAACATGTAGTGCTTCCAAAGAGACAAAAAACACAGTTGTTTAAACTTAAAAATATTAATGTAAATAGATTGGAGGAAGGAATCAAAGAGTACAACTCTGAGAAAGGTACAAATTATCAGGTGGTTGAAACAATTACACAGGGTAGTGTAGCCATGTCAACAGTAGTTCAAAATGAAAGTAGTGACTATGATATTGACGTAGCAATTGTGTTTGATAAGGATAATCTTCCAGAGGGTACAACAGCAACAAAAAATATGGTAGCAAATGCTTTGAAGAAAAAATGCAAGCAATTTAATGTTGAACCAGAAGCCAAAACTAACTGTGTAAGAATTTCTTACAAAGAAGGTTATCATGTCGATTTCGCAGTTTACCGTAGAGCCAAAAATTATCTTGGAGAGTATGAGTACGAGCACTGCGGAAGTGAGTGGAGAAAAAGAGACCCTATAGCAATTACCAAATGGTTTATTGAGTCAAATAGAGAGAAAGAGTACAAATTGAGAATTGTTGTTAGATTGTTAAAGATGTTTTGTAAATCCAGGGATTGGATTATGCCAGGAGGTTTAGTTCAGTCAGTATTAGTGGAAGAACGGTTTGAAAAAGATGATAGAATTGATGAGATGTTTTATAAAACAGCTAAGTCGATTCGTGACAGATTGGTCTATAACAAGGAAGTCTATAACCCTGCTGATGGTAGTCAAAGTCTAAAGCTGATAAAAAAAGATGATGATAGACTTCAAAGACTTCAAGAACGACTTACTACTTATATTAATAAACTGGATGTACTATTTGAAGAGGACTGTACTGATAAGCAAGCAGTAAGAGCCTGGAATGATTTTTTCAATCATAGTTATTGGCAGGAACAGTATGAAAATGCTCAGGAAACAAGAACGTTAGAAAAATCAGCTTTTTCAAAATCGAATGAAGAGCTTATCTATAACGAAAGTGAAGAATTTATCCAATATTATTTTCCGATAGAAAATAGATATCAATTAACATTAGAGTGTCATGTGGAGCAAAATGGTTTTAGAATAGACACTTTAATGAATATATTGAGACAAGATAAGTGGCTATCCCCACAAAAAACTTTAAAATTTTTCATAAGTTCAAATACTGTACCTAAACCATATGATATCTATTGGAAAGTTAAGAACAGAGGTGACGAAGCAAAAAGAAGAAACCTTGTAAGAGGTCAGATAATAAAGACTAACTCCGAAACTCATACTGAGGCTACTCAATTTAAAGGAGAGCACTTCGTAGAATGTTATATAGTACAAAATGGTGTTTGCGTGGCAAAAGCAAAAATTGATGTGCCTATTTCATACCAATCGTAGTTTGCAGCATTAGTAAATGTCTAGTAAACCTTGAACTGCCTTATTTCTTAACACTGCTTTATATGCATCAGAAAAATTAAATATTCCTTTACACGAGCGAACATCGGAATCACTATCGATTTTCGCTCGTGCATTTTTATTGAGGAAAAGAGCGAGGGAAAAGCCTGCTGAGAAAAGCATGAAAAAGAGTGAAAAATAAAAGCGGATCTTGGATTTCAGGGAACAACTAATTTGCCTATTGAATATTGAAAGTCAGTCATACCAACAGTTTTAAAGGGTGGTTATGTAACGACTTAATTTTACAGGTGCACTTCTCTTCAGTAATGGTGCTTTTTACTGCTTGCCGATATCTTTGCCAACAAGCAAAATAGTAGGAGAAGTAAGCGGTTCCAACTTATGATTAGATAAAGATAAGCGACGAAAGAAGGGCTGACATGAACGTATACATTGCTTGCCATAGCGGGTTTGTGACAAGTGCGATGGCGGCGAAGTTATTCGCGCAGGCAAGCGAGGGGCGCTTGTCTTGTACAATCACGCACGGAACGATTCAAAACATCCCGAATGAGGTGGATTTGATTCTCTATCAGGAAGGGGCGACCCCGGTCACCCATCCAACAGCACGTGTCCGGTCAGTCCGACAACTCCTGTCGCTCGAGGAATACCGACTACTTGTCGAAGAATGGATGGATGAGCATGAGACATGAGTGGACCGCGCGAGAGCGGTCGATTTTACTACACTTATTGGCAACTGAGACATCGACACCGCTCGCCGAAATCGCGCAGGCGGTGAATTTGTCTGAGCGCACGATTCAACGAGAACGACAATTACTTGAAGGCATCTTAAAAGAGTTCGAACTTGAACTCGCTTGGCAACGCGGTCATGGACTGAGCCTGGTTGGCAAACCAGCTGCGAAACAACAGTTACGAGAAGATCTCATCTTATCTGCAGAAGCGATCCCCACGAGCGAGGACCGCTTATTTGAACTGGCGTGGCGTCTCTTGTTTGAGAACGATACACTCAAATTGCAGGCGGTCGCTAAACAGATGCACGTTTCGCCGAGCACGTTGACGCAAGACTTAGAGAAATTGGACAGATGGTTCGAAGAGTATCATTTAGAAGTTGAACGGAAAAAAGGTGTTGGGGCTAGAGTGCTCGGTTATGAGTCCGAGAAGCGTAAGCTACTCATCAACGCTCTGCTTGCCCATTGGGACACGCTCGCATTTTATCGCTTCGTCCGTGGAGAAGACGACTACATTCCTGCTTTTTTGAAGACGGTACCATGCGAGGAGATGCTTGAAGGTCTTCGAGACGGTTATGATTATTTGAAATCCCGTAGGTTTGAGCGGATGGACGACCGCACCATCATGCGAGTCACGTTCGCTTACGGCGTGCAACAAGAGCGGTTAGCGTCTGGATTCTTTTTAGAGATGTATACGAAAGGACGGTCCGAGGACTATCTGAAAGTTGCCACCGATATGGAAGCGGCTCTCGGTATCACTTACTCGATGGCGGAACGCGTCTGGTTCGCGGAAGAGGCGAATCGTCTGCGCTCAATTAAAGATCAAATGAAAGAAGACGAGGAAGAACGCTGGATCATGCAGATTCGGGTGCATAAACTGATTCATCACGTCTCGCTCATCTACGGGTTCACCTTTACGGATGACGCGGCTCTCGAACGAGGACTGCTTGCTCACATCCTCTCGAGTATGAATACGCAGGCGCTACCAGAGACGAGTACGGTCAAGCCCCACATCGACCGCGACTATCCGGGACTTCGTTCGGCGATTCAACAGGCCGCCGACATCGTCTTTGGGACGAATACGTTCTCCGAAGAAGAAACGGTTTTTTGGGCGATGCACTTTGCGGCAGCACTCGTCAAACCGGTGCGCCGCCGCGAATATCGGGCGCTCGTCATCTGTTCGGCCGGACTCGGTTCGTCGAAGATGCTCGTCAATCGGGTACGCCAAGAGTTCCCAGAGATGCAAGACGTCGTCAACTCATCACTTTTCGGACTCGAACAGCACCGATTGGAAGAATATGATGTCATCTTGTCGACGGTACCGTTACCACCGCTATCGGTACCAACGTTAATCGTCAACCCGCTTTTGACGAGTGAAGAAGTGCAACGCGTCCGCCATCTCTTACTGTCATTACCGCAATCCTTTCAGACACTCGCAACGAAGCCGCGGTCAACGATGCTTGATTTCGCAGAACTCGGGGAATTGGTCGAGACGTTCGAGCGGATGGATGACCAGTTCGATTTGGTCACGCTCAATAATACGGACCGTTTAGAAGATATCTTGCTTGATATCGGTACACATTTAGAAGAACGTGACCTCGTACAAAGCGGGATTCAGCTCTCTGCCCAACTGCTTCGTCGTCACGAGGTCGCGGGCCTTGGTGTGCCGGGTACGAAACTGGCGTTATTCCACGGACGACATGCCTCGATTGAGAAGGCGAGTGTGTTTGCGTTTGATTTAACGACATCGATCCCACTCCTCATGATGGATCAGTCGACCGAACCCGTGACACGTCTCCTTGTCTTGCTTGCACCGGAAGAAGCACGTGACGTCGAGCTTCAGTTCCTAAGTGCGATCAGCGGGTCGCTCATTGAGAGCGAGGAGCATATGCGTCTTTATAGCACGGGAACGAAAGAAGATCTTCGTTTACTCCTGCACGAATGCATGAAGAAAATGATTCATGAAACATTGTATGAAAAATGACCGAACCATGGTCATTTTTTTGTTTGGCACAAAATGTTGCCAAAGTGTGAACTGGATTGAATTGAGAAAGCGCTTACTCCAGGCATACAATACAGGTGTAGAGCACAAACCGGTTAGCTACACTACACATTCAACCTTTCACATTTAAACGACTGGAGGTTTTATACATGGCGAATACGCAAGCAAGCTCGGGCGGGGTCCGAGTCAAAGTACAACGGTTCGGTAGTTTCCTCAGTGGGATGGTCATGCCGAACATCGGCGCCTTCATTGCCTGGGGGATTATCACAGCACTCTTCATTCCAACAGGATGGTGGCCAAACGAAAAATTAGCAGAACTCGTTGGTCCAACGATCACATATCTCTTACCATTACTCATCGGTTTCACTGGTGGTAAATTACTTCATGACGTACGAGGCGGTGTCGTCGGGGCTCTCGCCACGATGGGGGTCATCGTCGGTACCGACATTCCGATGTTCCTCGGTGCGATGATTATGGGTCCACTCGGTGGTTATGTCATCCGCCAAGTCGACCGTGCCCTTGAAGGCAAAGTTAAAGCGGGATTTGAAATGCTCGTCAACAACTTCTCAGTTGGAATCATTGGTGGTCTTCTCATGCTTGGAGGATTTGAAATCTTCGGTCCGATCATGAGTGCCCTCGATAAAGTCATGGCGGCAGGTGTTGACTGGATCGTCGGCGCGAAATTGCTTCCGATTGCGAGTCTGTTCATCGAACCAGCAAAAGTTCTCTTCTTGAACAACGCCATCAACCACGGGATCTTGAGTCCGCTTGGTGTCGATCAAGTCGCAGACGCTGGAAAATCAGTTCTCTTCTTACTTGAAGCAAACCCAGGACCAGGTCTTGGATTACTTCTCGCATACATGTTCTTCGCCAAAGGTGCAGCGAAACGTACGGCACCGGGTGCAGCTATCATTCACTTCCTTGGTGGGATTCACGAGATTTACTTCCCATACGTATTGATGAAGCCGGTCTTGATCCTTGCGATGATCGCAGGGGGCGCAACAGGGATCTTCACGTTCGTACTCTTTGATGTCGGTCTCGTCGCACCTGCTTCACCAGGTAGTATCTTTGCCATTCTTGCGATGGCGTCACGCGGTTCATATCTCGGACTCGTGGCAGGGATTCTCTTGTCAGCAGCGGTCACGTTCGCTGTGGCGAGTGTCATCTTGAAATCGAGCGCAGCAGAGGAAGTATCACTCGAAGAAGCGACACAAAACGTGAGTGCGATGAAAGGCAAACAGTCTTACGCATCGGCTCTCGTGACAGATCGTCTTGATAAAGTCGACCACATCATCTTCGCTTGTGACGCTGGAATGGGATCAAGTGCCATGGGAGCATCGGTTCTCCGGAACAAGGTCAATAAAGCGAACTTGCCAATCAAAGTGACGAACACGTCTATCAGCAACTTGCCGAAAGATGCCCAGTTCGTCATCACACACGAAGATTTGACGGAGCGTGCGGAAGCGCAAGCACCGAATGCGATTCATCGTTCGGTCACGAACTTCTTGAACGCTGATTACTACGACCAATTGGTAGAAGAAATTAAAGCGGAACGCAGCAAAATTTCTTGAACTCAGAACAGATAGAGATACGGTTTAGCCATTAGGAGGAAATCAAAATGCCATTCATTCAAACAGAGATGATTCGACTTAACCAAACATTCGCAACGACAGAGGAAGCGATCACAGCAGCCGGAGCCGTCCTACAAGACGCCGGCTGTGTGACACCGGAGTATGTAGAAGCGATGCATGAACGTCAAGCGATCGCAAACGTCTATATCGGAAACCACGTCGCCATTCCACACGGTACAGAAGCAGCGAAATCAGCGGTTCAGAAGACGGGGATCTCGTTCTTGCAAGTACCAGACGGTGTCGACTTCGGAGGTCAAACGGCCAAACTCGTCATCGGAATTGCAGGCGTGAATGATGAACATTTAGAGCTGCTTTCGCAAATCGCGATTCTCTGCTCGGACGAAAGCAATGTGGAGCGTCTTGTTCAGGCAAAAACGAAAGAAGAAATCTTGGCGCTCTTTATGGAAGAGGTGGCGTAAATGAAAGCTGTTCATTTTGGGGCAGGGAACATTGGACGAGGATTTATCGGATTATTGCTCAACCAAAGCGGTTACGAGGTGACGTTTGTCGACATCAATGACACGGTCATCGAAGCGCTTGAGGTAAAACGTCATTATGAGGTCGGGTTCGCAGAAGACGGCGTCGATCGTATCGTCGTCGACCGGGTTCGTGGTGTCAACAGTTTGAAAGAACCAGCCCGTGTCGTGGACTTAATCGCAGAAGCAGATCTCGTGACGACGGCTGTCGGACCGTCACTTCTCTCAAAAGTGGCACCGTTGATCAGCGAAGGACTTCGTGCTCGTGAAGTCGAGGATGCACCGGTCTATGTCATCGCATGTGAGAACATGATTGGTGGTAGTGCGATTCTTCGTCAAGAAGTAGAGGCGTGTGGTGGTGTCGGGGAGGCGAATGTCTTCTTCCCGAACGCGGCTGTCGACCGCATCGTCCCGCTACAACAACATGAGGATCCACTTTACGTGGAAGTCGAGACGTTCCATGAATGGGTCATCGAGACACAAGGGCTCAACGAACAACCACCGATTCAAGGTGTGACATGGGTTGAAGAAATCGGACCGTATATCGAACGGAAATTATTCACGGTCAATACGGGACACGCCATCGCCTCTTATATTGGCTCGTTGTTCGGGAAGGCGACGATTGACGAGGCATTGAAGGATCGCCGTGTGCGTCAAGTCGTCCAAGGCGCTTTATATGAAACAGGTTGGTTATTGCTTGAGAAATATGGATTTGAGGCGAAAGAGCATAGCCAATACATTCAAAAAATCATCAAGCGCTTTGAAAACCCGAAACTGAAGGATGAAGTGTCGCGTGTGGCGCGTTCACCGATTCGTAAACTAGGACCGAGCGACCGTCTCGTCAAGCCGGCACGTGAATTGATGGATAACGGCATCGAGCCGAACGAACTCGCTTACGGGATTGCAGCAGCCCTTCATTACTACAACCCGGAGGATTCGGAATCGTCGGAGTTGAACTTGTCGATCGAAGAACACGGCATCTCGTCAACGATTGAAAAATACCTTCATCTTCATGAAGGGGACACGTTGACCCAGTTGATTCTCGATCAATATCATTTGATTCGGGAAGAAGAAAAAGAACGTGTGTCTTAAGAAGCAACCTCCTGGTAACTCAGGAGGTTTTTTGAATACCGCAAATTATATCAAAACAAGGAAAAAGGGATTTGATAAGGTAGAACTAGTAAGGGGGAGACAGGATGTATGAAGAGGTACTGCAGAGCACGATTCACAAGATTGAAACACACTTGCTCGAGCCGCTCTGTACGGAAGCACTATGTCAGGAAAATGGCTTTTCATCGTTTCATTTCCATCGGATTTTCAAATCACACGTTGGAATGTCGATGACGGCATATATCCGTTGTCGTCGCTTGACTCATGCAGCCGTTCAACTAATTAAGACGGATGACCGATTACTAGATTTGGCATTTTTGTATCGGTTCGAATCCCAAGAAGCTTTTACACGCGCATTTAAAAAACAATATGGGTTACCGCCTGGACGATATCGGACTCAGATGCGTCAACTCACTGAGGAGGAAATTGAGATGTCAAAGCAGACGATTGGATGGATGCTAAGTGGGGTTGATCCACAACTATATGAAATAGGGGTTGATCGAAAAGAAGTATATGAAGGACAAGCATCGGGTTATATCCGAGCACTACCAGACGTGACGAATGAGAACTTCGGCACGATGATGCAGCAATTTAAAGCAACACGTTGGCTCGGGAAACGTGTCCGTTTGTCCGGGTTTGTCAAAACGGAAGGAGTCAATCGTTTCGCCGGATTATGGATGCGAATTGATGATGCTCATGGAGACGTTTTACAATTCGATAATATGAGCAATCGTCCGATTCAAGGTACGACGAATTGGAACCGCTATTCGATTGTGCTTGATGTTCCAGAACAGAGTGATGTGATTTCATTCGGAATCTTACTCACAGGCGGTGGTCAGGCTTGGCTAGACCAGTTGACGTTTATGGAAGTAGACAAACGGTTCAGTGTGACCAATCTAAAAACGATAAGCGAATTACCGGAAGAACCGGTAAACTTGCGCTTTGAAAATCAAATTTGAATAAAACAGCCCTGTGGCTTAAGCGACAGGGCTGTTTTAGTGTTTCCCGAACTCGAGATAGGTGGTCGTCTCTTTGACATGAAACGGAACGTCTGTCTCAGACAACGGAAGACTGAAGTAGTAGCCCTGTACGTAGTCACACGATTCCTTGAGTAGCCATTCGAGTTGAGCGGATGTTTCCACACCCTCCATGAGAACTTTCATACCCAGGTTGTGACCGAGTTGAATCATCGAGCGGACGATGGCCTCTTGATTGCGGTCGGTGAACAGGTTTTCGATAAACGTTCGATCGATTTTCAGCACTTGCACAGGAAGTTCCCGAAGTTGGCTGAAAGAAGAATAGCCGGTCCCAAAATCATCGAGAGAAATGAGGATCCCGAGCTGATGTAACTGCGTCAGTTTTTCACGAGTCGAGGCCTCATATGAAAGCATCGAGGACTCGGTCACTTCCAATTCGAGATACATCGGGTCCATCCCCGTCTCCAAAAGAATGGATTGTAGCGTATCAACAAAGTCTTCGCGCGCAAATTGGAGCGGGGAGACGTTAAGGGATAATGTAAAGGGACGTATCCCAGTTCGTTGCCAACGCACCCAAGCGCGACAACCTTCCCGAATGACCCAATGACCAATCGAATGAATTAACCCCGTGTTTTCTGCAATCGGGATGAAGTCAGATGGCGCAACCTTTCCGATTTGTGGATGTTGCCAGCGAAGTAACGCTTCCACGCCTTCTAATCGATTCCGCTTCAAATCGATTTTCGGTTGATAGACAAGTGTCAGTTCGTTTTTACTTAGTGCGGTGACGAGTGCTTTTTCTATCTCGATATTGCGCAAGAGTTGAGGTCGTGATGATTCTTCGAATAATTTGATATTATTCTCTCCATCTTGTCTGGATTCATCAGCGGCAAGACGAGAAAACTGAATAAGTTCTTCAGAAGAAGCACTATCCTTAGGGAAATGACTGATTCCCGCACTCATCGTCAATTCAAGAGTCGTGCCATCCACGTCGAAGCTGGATGAAAGCGCCTTAATACATTTTTCAGCCTTTTGATGAGCGAGCGAACTTCGTTGCGCAAATAGTAAGATGACAAACTCGGATGGTCCGATTCGTGTCAACACATCGTCTGGGTGAATCGTATGTTTGAGGCGGTCAGCGACTTGAATGATCAACTCATCTGCTCCGTGATGCCCGAGAATGTCACTTAGGAAACGCCAGCGGTTTACGTCGATATATAAACAGGCGACCGAACGTTCTTGTGAGATACATTCCTTCAAGAGGGCATCCAGCTTATGCCGATTTGGTAAATCCGTCAATGCATCGTGAAAAGCCATATGTTCAATCAGACGCTGAGAGGCGACTGCTTCGGTCACATCTCGGATAAACCAGAGTACTTGATTGTTCGAACCATCTTGAAGTGGGTAAGACGTCACTTCTAACGTACGATGATTCGTGTCAATTTGTACCGGCTGATAGAACGGCTGTTGAGCCGACAGCAAAGGATGATAATCCTGAAAAAAAGGTTCTGTTACATGCCCCTCGAATAAGTGAGCGAACGCCTGATTTTGATATTGGATTTCACCATCGCTTGTCGTCGTCACTACGGCATCTGTTGTCGATTCTAAAATCGTCGTTTGGAAGAGGTCACGTTTTTGGATTTGTCGTTCTAACGTATACGCAATAAAGTACATCCCGAATAAGAGAAATACGATGCTTGTGACTAACCATGCGAGTAGGGTCGGATCAATCGGAACCTGCCTGACGGGTGAAGCATCGGGGATAATGGTCGTTGCCCGCATTCCAGCAAGGTGCATACTTAAAATAGCTGTCCCCATCAGAAGGGAGAACATCAGTTTCACGGAAAAAGCGGAATGCTGCATAGAGTAGGATGAAAAGAAACCTACCCATAAGGCGAGAAAGGAAGCGCCCCAAGCGATACCAATCGAAATCAATACCCATAAGGGATCAAAGTCTAATTGAACACTTTGTATAGCGGTCATCCCGATATAATGCATGCTGACAATTCCGAATCCCATCAAACCGGAAGATTGCAGTAAGGTCATCCATGTCGTCTTTCGGGAAATCAAACCGAACGACAGGATGCACCCGGCAATCGCCGGAATCATCGATCCGATAATGAGCCAGATGGAGTACGTGCTTTCGTGTAAAGAAGCATGACCGAGCATGGCCACAAAATGCATGGACCAGATGCCGAGACCTAGGGTGGTACCACCAAATAAAATCCAAGTACGATGAGACGTTGTCACACCTCCTGTGACCCGCTTCGCTAATTCGAGTGCCATCAAGGCTGAAACGCTAGCAATGAGAAAAGCGAGTATCATCAAAAATCCATTGTGACTTGTTGTATGCGTGCTAATCTGTTCCATAGTGTCGATACCTCATAGGGTTATTTAATCCATTCATCACTTCATTATATGCCGAACAATTATAATTACATACAAAAAGATTCAAATGCTATTCTTCCAATCAAATAACGGGTACTACATTACTGAAGGGGTGCTGATTATGTATAAAAACAAATACATCAACTTTTTCTTATTGGTCTCATTCGGCTATTCATGGTTCATATGGGGGAGCTTGTACTGGTGGACCGATTTACCAATCATGGTCATCGTTATTTTAGGGGCGTTTGGTCCAAGCATTGCAGGGTTTCTCACGATGTATCGACTTCGGGGCGGGGAAGGGGTGACACATCTTCTTCGGAAAAGCATTCAGTTCCAGATGAGTTGGAAGGCGTATGCGATTCCTTTTTTGTTGGTGCCGTTCTTATTTCTCGTAGCGTATTGGTGGACGGATCGAAGCGGTGCCCTACTCGTTCACGAACCGTGGTGGGTCGTCCCATACTTCTTCTATATGCTAGTTCTCGGAGGGACGTTGCAAGAAGAGTATGGATGGCGCGGCTATTTGCTGGACGCCTTACAATCAAGACTCTCTCCACTTCTAGCTAGCCTGTCACTCGGGGTCCTTTGGGCGATGTGGCATATTCCTCTCTTCTTCATGGCTGGAACAGGACAGGCGAATTTGTCATTTTGGGCGTATGGCTTAGCCGTGATGGCATATACGATCATCATCACTTGGGTATACAACGGTTCGTCGCGCAATTTATGGTCGGCCTTTCTCATGCATACGATGTTCAACGTAATGTTCGTGATGGTCGGGTTCGAAGCGGAAAGTGGTTATCCAATCGGGTTTATTCATTTGACAATCACATTATGGACCGCTGCGATTTTAATCATTTGGAAAACGTACGGTAAATTGAATTATGAGCCGCTCGAAGAAATGATTCCCTCGTACCCGAGTGTTACGCAACGAATTCGTGAGGGTAAAGAGTAAAACAAAAAAGAAAAGGGAGTGGCCGTCTTGAATTTTCGCGCACTCGAACAATCAGACGTGAAATCCTTGCAGCGCTTGTTTATGGAGAGTTTGAGTGACTTGATTCGACGAGAGCGGTTTGAAGATGCCGATTTGCTCGATGAAGAAGTGGCGCGTCTGAACACGACGATTCAAGATCATTTCGATGATGACACCGTTGATCTGTACGTTGTAGAAGAGGACGGAATCCTTGTCGGAGCAGGGGCGTTATTACCTCCGAATGATATCATCTCAGGCAACATACAAATTGAGCGTGATGCGATTGAGCTAGGGAGTGTCTATGTGTCACCACGAATGCAGCAGCGAGGTGTCGGACAATTCCTGTTAGAAGAGATGATGCGTGAAATTTCGGTTCGAGGGAAAGACCTCTTTTATTTAGATGCCGGATTCCCGAGCGCCCAAGCCTATTGGCAAAAACGATTGGGTGAGCCATCTCATATCCTCGAACATTATTGGGGTTCCGGGTCATCACATATGATTTGGCGGGTCAATATCAAACAAGGAACTTAGCTGAGTGCTAAGTTCCTTGTTTTTAGTAATAAGATCGCATGAATTGATGAATGCCGGATGCCGTTGCTTCAGCCATTCGTTGACGATATGTCGTACTCGTTAAATGTGAGCGGTCGCTTGAATTACTGATGAATCCGTATTCGACAAGGGTAGAAGGCGAGACGTTCCGTCCAACCACGTAAACGTTCTGATATTTGACCCCACGGTTTTGAATCGTAGAAATCCGTGAAGCGATCTCTTTGTTGATACTTGAGCCGAGACTACGGCTGGCGGAAATGTAAGGGTTTGTCGTATAACTTTCTGACGTCGGGATGAGTACCTCGTGTCCATGTGCCGTGTTATAAACAGAAGAGTTCGCGTGAAGACTGACGAACACATCCCCTTTATAAAACTTGTTGAGTGACACACGTTGGTCAAGGGAGAGGTACGTATCGTTTGAGCGAGTCAATTTAACGTTGTAGTCATATGTGCTCGATAAGACGCCAGCAAGGCGTTTCGCGATATCAAGTGCAATTACTTTCTCGTAAACCGATCCGTAGACAGCGCCAGGGTCGTTTCCGCCATGCCCTGCGTCGATGACGACCGTTTTACCAGTTCCGTCTGTATCGGTTGGTGTCGTGACAGTCGTAGGCTTCAAGTACTCGGATGCTACATAACCGGTTTTCCCATTGTATGTGACTTTATACCACGAGTCGTAACGACTGACATACTTGACGACCGACCCGGCCGGAATGACGGTTAAGACATTGCTCCAAGAGGCCGCGCTAAGGCGCATGTTCAAGTTCACGGTCGTTTCATAATAAGCAGACGGGGTTACAGGAGCTGTGGTCGCCGTTAAATAGTCAGAAGAAACGTAACCGGTTTTTCCATTATAGGTGACCTTATACCATGACCCGTAGCGACTCACATATTTGACCGTCGCACCCGACGGAATCGTCGTGACGACAGAACTCCATGAAGCGGCGCTGAGACGCAGGTTTAAATTGGCAGTCGTCTTATAATAGTCCGAAGGTGGGACGGGAGCACTCGTAGCTGTTAAATAAGCAGAAGCGACGTAGCCCGTCTTTCCATTGAACGTCACTTTGTACCATGACCCATAGCGACTGACATACTTGACGGTCGCGTCGGCAGGGATCACGGTGACGACATCACTCCATGAAGCGGCAGTAAGACGCATATTTAATCGGTCTGTTGTCTTATAGTAAGCAGAAGTGTTCGAGACCGTAACGTATTGAGAAGAGACATATCCTGTTTTGCCTCCATAACTGACTTTGTACCACGAACCGTATGTACTGATATACGTGACGCTTGAGCCAGATGGAATGGTCAACAGGACAGGGCTCCAAGTGGCTGCACTTAAGCGAAGATTTAAGTTGGCGGTAGTGGTATAGGTCGAGGCGGCTTCAACAACAGTCGATTGAATACCAGATGAATCCAGTTGGAACGGGACGATTGCTGCCCCGGAAATTGCAAGTGAAGAGCTGAGTAACAGCTTTAAACTCCATGATGATTTTGTTTCATTCAATGTTCAAACTCCTTTATTCATTAAACTAGTGACAAGGGCGGCGTATGAGAGTGCATCTAGGTTGTCCCTGTTTATTATATAAGTAAAAAGGAAAAAATGGAGGGGAATATATAATTCATTTACCTTTTTTCTCAAAATAAAAAAAGACGCACAAGGCGTCTGGAGTAAATCAGATTAAACGATGCGAGGCATACTTTCATTACTAAAGGTTGCTGGTACGTCGATTTGTACAATGCGTGGTCTTTCTTCGGCATTTATAGTAATCGGTTCTTCGATTTTTACAATACGTGGTCTTTCTTCTGCAAAAGGTTTAAATGAACTTCCGAGTAAAAGCACTGCAGTTGTAATAAAGAAAAATCCAGCTAACTTTTTCATGTTTAATTCCTCCGTTGTATAATGATTTATATGGGAAAAAATTAATGCCAATCTCGATAAGGTGATTTACATGGGATCCGAGGATTTTAAAAGCTGATAGATATCTTCAGACTGTTCTTTAACAGAATCGAACAAGTTTCCTGAATAGGTTTCAGGTAAACTTGGTTCGAAAATAGTCACTTTATCAGAATCGTTTATCATTAAAGTCGCTACAATCGGAACGTTCACAGTTTGACTTAATAAAGTACTACAAAGTGGGGTGCAAACTTTGTGTAGTTGCTCTAATGAATTAGGTCGCCAACATACAGACGCTTCGGGAAGAATATACAAAATATGTCCTTCGCTCAAAAGCGTTTCACATTGTTTAGATAACAAATCTGAATCCTGTTCGACGTTGATGAACTCATAATCATGAAGTTGTGTTTCATAAGAAGTTTTGCTACTTCTTTTCAAAATTGACAACGATAGTTCTGGACCTAAAATGTAAAGTCTTTTAAAAGAACGATTTGCTTTTAGCGTTTTTGAAATTAATTTCGGAAGACGTTGATAGTAATCGATTTGAAATGCGTTTACAATAAAGCCTTTAGTAGAAGATAATAATTGTGTCAAATTTTCTAATCCTTCGAAATGATTTAAGTCATCTTTCGAATATGAATGGTCTACAACCGCAGACGGTTTAGAAGATTTCGACTTAAAGTAGATTTTCGGTTTAATATAATCTTCAGCGAGTAAAAAACTGAGTTTCCCCATGCTAACCATCCACCTCCTACAAACTATTCATCTTAATTGAAAAAGTAGAACTAAAGTCCAAATCACTATTGATTGACTAGTTAAATCTTATCATGATTAATTGTGATGATGGATAAGTTTGAGTTGGGAAAATTTTGTTTGAAAATCTCGATTAAGTTGAATATTAAAGTCTGAATTTCCTGAAAGCACTTCACATTAATGATTGATAAGTGAAGTTCGAAAATAGGGCAAAGGGGCTACTACTAATAATGGAGTATAACTATGGAAATTTAATTAGAGTAGAACGCTTGCGAAAAAATATGAAACAATCTGTATTAGCAAGAGGAATATGTTCCATTTCTTACCTAAGTAAAATTGAAAATAATCAAACATCTGCTAGCGAGGAAGTCCTAGAACTTCTTTTTGAACGGCTTGAAATTGAAGTACCTTTATATCATGATTTTAGCTACCAATCAGAGAAAGTTATCATAGAAATCAGGGAAATTTTGAAAGAAGCAATTCTTACTCGGAAAGACCTTGACAAACAAGGGGAAATTAAAAAGTATTTGAATCACCCTGCGGTAAAACAGTCAAAATCGGTGTATACAACTCTTATGGTTACATTGGCCCGCTTTGGGGTCATGCCAGGTGGTGATTCAAAGTATGTAACTGAAGTAGGATGGATTGAAGACCAACTTTCGCCTGATGATCGTATTCGATATTACACAGTGAAGGCACTTCAATATTTTCAAGAAAACGAAAAAGAACTTTCATATAAATTAATTGAAGAAATAACAAATAAATTACCTCATTCAGGAATACCTGATTGGGAAGCTGCAGATATTCGTTACATTACAGGTGCGTTATATTTCCGTTTTACCGACAACACACAGGCTCTTGAAAATCTTCAAGCTTCATTGAAATATTTTCAAGAGAATTTTTGCTTGGAGCGAATGATAGAGTGTCATATGGTGATTGGATTGACTTATAAAAGACGAAAACGCTACGCAGATGCGCTCTCCTATAATCAAAAAGCCTTAAAAGTCGCTAATGCAACTGATTTAAGAAACTATTATGGGATGCTTTATAACAATATAGGAGAGATCTATTCGTTGTTAGGAGAACAAGATAAGGCGCTTACGTACTTCATGGAGAGTTTTGAATACAAAGTGGACATCAGAAGTAAGCTATTCAGCGTTTTATCATTAGTAGAGGTAAATGCAACACAGGAAAATGAACAAGGTGTCTTAGATTGGTTAGAAACAGGGCACGAATTGATGAAACAACATGAAGCGGTTGAGGAATTTAATCAGCACTTTAATGTTTATTGGAACCATTTTAAAGATAAGAATCCGCAAAAGCTCATGGAGAGTCTAAAAAGTGCCGTAACTTATTTTGAAGATCACGACGAGTACGTATATGCAAAAAAATATGCCCTTTGGCTAGCGAAAGAGCTAAGAGAGAATGGAAAATACAAGCAAGCAACAGACTATTACGAAAAAGTAATTTCAATTATGTCACAAGCAGAATGACGCTCTCTTCGAGCGTCATTCTTAATGAGATAAATTATTCTCAGAGTCATTTATGGCGTTGTAAAATAATGCACAGTCCACACTTGTTCTTGAACGAGGCGTTCGTCTTCTATATGACCGTTAAGGACCTGCTGTAATAGATGAATCAAATGTTTTTGAAGATTCGCATCATGAGAGCCACTATGCAAAATTTCCTCTTCGCTCGCAACAATGTAAAAACCACCAAGCCGCAATGGCACATGCTTCCGAATCAAAGCAGCGGCAGTTTGAAACTTCGCTTGCTCCCCCATGTGAGGCACGTCAATCTCGAAACGTCCCCATTGATTAAAATCTCCAATTTCTGAAAAAGGTGGGTCACGATGATCCAATGGCAAGTCCTCCGATCCTAGCAATCTCTTTATATTCAGTATATCTTGTTTTCGACTTAAAACGTGCAAAAATAAATGGATAGGATAACCTACATCTACGAAAATGAATCGGTTTCTTTCCTTTCTATATTCTGTAAAAGGATTCCTTCCAAATTAGGAAAAAAAGAGTCAAAAATAACACGGTCGTTTGGACCGTGTTATTGCATAATGTGTTCTTTTGAGGTTGGGAGTTCACAGATAAATGTACTTCCTTCCCCATATACCGATTCGACATGGAGTTGACCATCATGGGCTTTGGCAATTTCTTTACAAATTGCGAGACCGAGACCGGTACCTCCGATTTTTCGACGGTCCGAATTATCGACGCGGTAAAATTTCCCGAAGAGGTGAGGGAGCGAGGCACTCGGTATTCCCATACCATGGTCTCTCACTTTCATCACGACCTCTTCATCTACGCGTTCGAGCGATACAAGGATATTCCCGCCATCTGGCGAATATTTGATGGCGTTACTTAATAGGTTACCGAGTAATTGACGCATCCCTTCTAAGTCTGCATCGATAATAAAGTCTTGTTCGGTATCGGCATCGATGAATAGTTCATGCCGGTCCGTCGTCTCCTGATAAAACGCGACACTGTCTGTGACGAGCTTGTATAAATCGACCGGTTCCCACTCGAACGTTTGCTTTCCAGACTCCATTTTTTGAAGATCCAAGAAATCGTTGACGAGATACGAGAGTCGTTTCGCTTCATCGTGGATTGTCTTCAAATACAGTTCACGACGACTTTCCTTCAAATCTCGTGACAGCATCAGTTCAGTAAATCCGTAAATCGAGGACAATGGTGTCCGTAATTCATGTGAGACGGTCGAGACGAGTTCGGATTTCATCCGATCGATTTCTGTTTCGGCCGTGACGTCACGTAAGACGAGCATCGTTCCACGGAGTTTGCGGTCTCGATAGACACTTTCGGCATAAAGTTGAATGAAGCAATCGCCTTGGTCGATTGAAATCGTGAGCCCATCCTCCGGCGGATCTTGCGTGAAGACGCGTTCGAAGTATCGGACAAACTGTTCATGTTGATCGACCCGTTCCGCCAGCTGTTCGATATCGATGTCAATGGCAGAGAGTTCTTCGTATCCCTTATAGTCAAAGTGTAAATCATCAAACATACGGATGAAGGCGCGATTGCCGACGATAGTGTCATCTTCATAGTTCACATATAAAATGGCCTCACGTACAGAATTGATTAGTTGCGCCGTCTCTTTCCGATCCTGTTGCATCTGGCGATAAAGCTGCATGCGGAGAAGTGAAATGGCAAGTTGACCGGCGAACGCATTCAATTCCGATTTTTCACTGGCATCGTATTGTTCATCGTAACGAGCCAAATAGAGACATCCAATGAGACTATTATCTGATGGGTCCATAATCGGGATGACCGTCTCATAGATATAATATGGATACGTGTGTAACGCATCGACGACCCGCTTAGAAGTGGCGGCCGGTAACTTTGAAATCATGACTCGTTTAAGCAAAAGGGAATCTTTCTTTAGACTTTCTTGTTGATCTTCGGTCATCTCTTTCGGGACAACAGACGTGATTTCTCCGTCTTTTGTGAGTAAAAGGGCACCGAACTCAGATTTTGTAAGCAACACAATCTTTTCAATAACAGAAGAGTAATCGAATAGTGATTCTTTCGAGGCCAATACTTCAATCAACTCATTGCGATATTGAAGATTGATTTCGTTTAATTTGGATTCGTTCAACACGGTTTCGAGCTTTTCTTTCTTCGCTTTCAGTCTGCTATTCTGGTCAGCCATCCGTTTGATAAGCGGGCGTCCGATCAATAAAATGGCACTGATGAACATGACGAGCCCAATCATCCAAATCCATCGGAGAGTATTGAGTTCGAGAGTAGAGACATTCCCATCACGCACGAACCAGGCTCCAATCAAGGTTAAAACCAGACTGAATCCACAGACACTATATAAAATACTGAGTATTTGACGACTGTTCAATTGTTCAATCCACTTGCTGATCATTCGTTCTACTTCCTTCCTTGAACATAAAAAACGATAGGTCATCTTTTCCTTGCCCTGAATTCTATGAGACCGGGAAGGGAAAATGAAGAAATTTGCTTATTCAACGTGCATTAAAATAGATTCACATAATGCGATTTACCCAAAATACATGAAATGTACACGTGGCAACCTGCTTTGCGTTGACATTATTTAACGAAGTGATTACCTTGATATTAAGATAAAACAACGAGGAGTGTAGTCTATGTTATCAATTGAACCTTCTGCTTTGACTGAACGAGACACATATAAATTTTTGATTGGCAGTATTGTTCCAAGACCGATTGCGTTTGTCACAACACAAAATGGGGACGTGATTAACGCCGCCCCGTTTAGCTACTTCAATGTAGTCGCATCCAATCCTCCTCTCGTCTCCGTCTCGGTTCAACGAAAAGACGGCGTAATGAAAGATACAGCGCGTAACGCACTCCGTACGAATGAACTGGTGATTCATGTCGTAGATGAGACGAATGTCATTAACGTGAACGAGACGGCCGCCAACCTCGCGGCAGATGAGAGTGAGCTGTCGCGTACGGATTTTACGCTTCAACCGAGTGATATGATTTCGACGCCAGGGGTCAAAGAAGCAAAAATCCGTTTTGAATGTGTGCTCCATCATCACTTGCCGATCGAACATGACGGAAAAACGACTGCCGATCTATTGATTGCACGAATTGTCCGTTTTCATATTGATCGAGAGTTATACAGTCAAGGACGCATCGATGCCAAACGGCTAGCGCCTGTCAGTCGGATGGCCGGCAATAGTTATGCGACCCTTGGGGAACTATTTGATGTGAAGCGCCCAGAATAATCGATAAACGTGCCCGTTTTTTCTAAAGAACGGGCACGTTTTTTGGGTAAAGAAATAGGAAGCGCATTTGGGTGCGGTATTTCTTTCTTTCCGATACTCGCTTGTGTCACAATAAAGTCAGAACATTCTAACTTTCAGTCATCCTAGATCAGAGAAAAAGGGGAGTCCGTCATGTACCGTCCAACTGTCCAATCGATTATTACCGCTATCGAAACCGTGATTGTCGGAAAAGAAGAAGTCATCGCAAAAAGTCTCACTGCCTTGCTGGCGGGTGGACATGTATTACTTGAAGACGTACCAGGAGTCGGGAAGACGATGCTCGTTCGTACGTTCAGTCGAGCGATTGACTTAGATTTTAAGCGCATCCAATTCACGCCGGACATGCTACCATCCGACTTGACCGGAATTTCGATGTATAACCAAAAAACGAGAGAATTTGAATATCGACCAGGTCCGCTCATGGGTAACATCATTTTAGCGGATGAAATCAACCGGACCTCACCGAAAACGCAATCGGCTCTTCTCGAGGCAATGGCTGAGCGAAGTGTGACAGTGGACGGGGAATTGAAAGTGTTACCGTCACCTTTCTTCGTCATGGCGACACAAAACCCGATTGAGCATGAAGGGACGTATCCGTTGCCGGAAGCACAGTTGGATCGCTTCTTACTTAAAATCGAGATGGGCTATCCGACATTCAATGAAGAAATTGCATTATTGTCGCGGTTTGAAAAAGAAGAGCCGCTCGAGGCGCTTCAGAGCGTGATTACGAAGCAAGAAGTTGAACTCATGCAACGTGAAGTGAGAGACGTGCATGTGTCGAGTGCGGTCAAACAGTACATTGTGCGATTGGTGCATGAGTCTCGAAAAGATCCGCATACGTATTTAGGAGGAAGTCCGCGAGCCACACTGGCGTTGATGAAAGCGGCACAGTCGTGGGCGTATATCCATAATCGCGATTTCGTCTTGCCGGATGACGTGAAGGCGATGGCGACGAGTGTGCTCGGACATCGCGTACTCTTGACAGCAGAAGCACGGTATAAAGGAAAATCACCGAATCAGTTGATTCAAGATTGGCTGGATACGTTGCCTGTCCCGATGGATCGTGAGGTCAATGAAGTATGAAAAACTGGATGAAGCTGTTCGTTGTATGGGCGGCGGCATTCGGATTGTATGCATTTGCCCGCATCGAAGGCAGTATCGTTGCTTCGACCTTATGGTGGTCGTTCGCTGTGTTGACCGTCTACTGGACACTCTTTATGATTTATCCGGTCACGGCGGCAAATGTGGTGCGCCGTGTGACAACGAAGCGACTTGTTTCTGGACAAACAATGGACGTCGAGTTACGAATTGAACGGAAGTACCCTTTCTTGATTGGGATGGTCACGTTAGAGGAGCGATTGCCACAACGTTTGACGGATGAAGACAAGACGATTGTCGTGCCTGTAGACCGTTTTTTCCGACAAGCAGAAGTCGTCCATTATGAGGTCGAGGCGATCAAGCGTGGGATTCATGTCTTTGACCGCACCGTTCTACATGTACGTGACGTATTTGGTCTGTTCGACCGGAAGCGGACGTTACGACTCGAGACGGTCGTCGAGGTGTCACCCGCTGAATTGCCGTTTGATTTACCTCGAGACGAACATGTCGGGGGTCGTGGGGAGCAATATCGTCAAATGCGGACATACACCGAAGTGGCCAATACGACCAGCGGGGTTCGGGAGTATGCGGCAGGAGACCGAATCGGACGGATTGATTGGAAGGCATCCGCACGCCGAGGGAACTTGATGACCAAGACGTTTGACCAGGAACAAGAGAAGAAGCTTTCACTCGTGTTCGTACCAGCCGTCTCTGCCGGGTATGAAGAGGCATTTGAACGTTCCCTATCCTTACTTGTTGGAGCGATTCGTCAGTTAGAACGAAAAAATCTGCCGTTTGAGCTCTACGTCATTGAAGAGCAGGTGCGACTGTTCCATCTTCCTGACCAGAGTGCAGAAGTCGGTCATTACTTGTTGACCGCAACGCCAGAAGCTGAGGGGCGTCTCGTCGAACGAGTGAAGCAGAAACTGCCTCAACAAACTGGAGATTTGATTTTGATCAGTCCGTTTGAAACGACGTCCATTCGAGAGTTGATGCATGAGACACAGGGTAGCTATCATCTCTACACGGCAGTTAATGAGGTGACGGTATGAAGACATGGGTAACCCGAATCGTCTATACGGCGCTTGCCGCCTATTTGTTGTCGTTCTGGATTGAGCCGATTGTTGGAAGTACGACGTTCGATGTGACGTGGCCGTTTTACTTCCTGCTCATCGTGCCGATGTTTGCCAGTATTCTGCCTTGGGCAGCTTTTCTTGGGATCTCGCTTCTTAATTTCCTCATCGTCTTGTATGCCTATCACGGCAGTATTTTGGACTGGTTTGGTCTATGGATGGAAGATTTGATGGGTGTCATGAGCGGTGAACTGCCGAATGAAGCGATTTTCTTCTCTGCCATGGCGCTGATCGGCTTACTGTTTGCTGTGCTCGTCGGACGAACGTATCCAAGTTATAGTTTTGCCCTTGGGATGATTGTGTCGACTCTCGGCATCATGGCCTATTTTGATACGTGGACGTTGTATGACGGGGAAGGTAATATCCTGTATGCCATCGTCACATCGCTCCTCTTACTATTTGTCACCGATTTGGCAAAACGACCGAGTCAATCGCTCGTCCGATTCGTCAGTATCGGACTACTCCTCAGTGTCGTCGTGGCTCTCGCAAGTGCTTCACCCACGCTTGAAGGCGATTGGTCTGACCGTATCACTACGAGTTTTCGGAATGCGACGACGGAAGGTGATGGGAGTGGCCCGGGTCGAGTTGGGTATGGAGTGAACGACGAATCGCTAGGTGGTCCGTTCGAACAGGATGACGGCATCGTCTTCATCGCTCGCGGCGTGCCGGCACGCTATTGGCGTATCGAATCCAAGGCGATTTATACGGGGAAAGGTTGGGTCGAATCACCAGTCCTGGACTCTAACTACAATCGTGGTCAGTTAGTGGACTCGGAAGTGGATACGACACCGGAACAGGCACTGTTACGTTTTGAGCGCCGACAACCGTTTGTTCCTTATGGTGGAGAATATCCGCAAGCTATCGAAACAGAGTCCGGTACCGAATTTCGAGTCGGTGATATCGAACGGGCTTTCCCGAACGAGACGATTACGATGCAACCGTCCGGAAAGATTGTATTTGAAAATGAGGAACAATCGACTCCGCGGACGATCCAACTTCGTTATAGTGTCCCGGCTTTCTCTGAAGAACAACTGGCATTAAATGAAGAGATCACATCGCTCACGGAAGAAGAGCAACAGGTCTATTTACAGCTACCGGAATCGTTGCCAGAGCGTGTACGAGATTTAGCCGCTGACATCACGGCGGAGAGTGAGACACCGAACGAGAAGGCGGAAGCGGTAGAAGCTTATTTCCGAAATGGAGAATTTCAATACGACACCGAAAATGTGGCACAACCGGAAGGGGACACGGATTATGTTGACCAGTTCCTGTTCGACACACAAATCGGGTATTGCGATAACTTCTCGACGTCAGCTGCCGTATTGCTGCGCGCGAACGGCATACCGACGCGTTGGGTAAAAGGATTTACGATGGGTGACACACGAGGGGTCGTTCAAGGCGAAGAAGAACATACGATTCGAAATCGTCACGCCCACTCGTGGGTCGAGTATTTCATTGAAGGCGCGGGCTGGGTCCCGTTAGAAGCGACGATCAGTTTCTCGGACGCCAACTTATTGCAGATGGAACGAGAAACGGATACGGAAGACACGACACCGGCTGCGAACGATCCCCAAGCAAATCAGGACAACGATACGCAAAACCGTCCGCAAGAAGATTTGTTGATCGATGATGTGACGACAGGTGATGTTCAAGAGGAGGCGCGCAACATGCCCGTGTGGGGATGGATTGTCATTCTCTTCCTCGTGGTGATCCTCGTTTGGAATCGTAAAATCATCGCGCGTCAAATCATGTATGTCTGGTGGATGAGTCGTCCGCTCACGGATGGGCGTCTCGTATCGATGCACCGCTATTTGATGAAACGACTGCGTGCGAACGGATTTAAAATTGATGGACGTACGCCTTCGGAACTCGCCAAAGAGGTCGATGCCTACTATGAAACGAATGATATGACCCGTCTGACGGCTTTGTTTGAGCAAGTTGTTTACGCAGAACAAGAGCCAAATTCAAAATATAAAGAATATTGGAAAATCATGATTCGTCGAATTATGAGTTGAAGTGACGAGATGCATCAAGTAAGATAGACGCATTAGTTAGATAATTGAACATGGCATTCCTTCGTATATACTCGTGAATTGGCGCGAGAGTCTCTACCGGACCACCGTAAATGGACCGACTATGAAGGAGCACGTTTCGTATACAAAGAAAAGGGCGTGCTTCTTCTTCGGTTTGGATAATCTGAGGGAGAGGCGCGTCCTTTTTTTGAGGAGAAGGCAGAAAGGTGGAGATTTCGTGAAAGTAGAACAAGAAATGATTTTGGTGCTTGATTTTGGTGGTCAGTATAATCAGTTGATCACACGTCGTGTCCGTGACCTTGGCGTATACAGTGAGTTGCATTCGCATAAGATGACGGCAGACGAGATTCGCGAATTGAACCCAGTCGGCATCATCTTCTCAGGTGGACCGAACAGCGTATACGCGGAAGGCGCATATCGTTGTGACCCAGAGATCTTTGCACTTGGCATTCCGATTTTCGGAATTTGTTACGGCATGCAACTCATGACGCATCATTTCGGTGGTCGTGTCGAACGTGCCGCACATCGTGAATACGGGAAAGCGACATTGTTCTCAACGCCGGAAGCATCAGCGATTTATAACGGTCTTCCAGTCGAACATACAGTATGGATGAGCCACGGTGACCTCGTCATGGAAGCACCGGAAGGATTTATCGTCGATGGAACGAACCCGTCTTGCCCGGTCGCTTCAATCAAAAACGATGAGTTGAAAATGTACGGTGTCCAATACCATCCAGAGGTTCGTCACTCGGAGTACGGAAACGACATCTTAAAAAACTTCATCTATGAAGTATGTGGTGCGAAAGGCGAATGGTCGATGGAAAACTTTATCGACCTCGAAGTGGAGAAAATCCGTGAAATCGTTGGCGATAAGCAAGTTCTTTGTGCGCTTTCGGGCGGTGTCGACTCTTCTGTCGTGGCCGCACTCGTTCATCGCGCAATCGGTGACCAGTTGACGTGTATGTTTGTCGACCATGGTCTCCTTCGTAAAGGGGAAGCGGATAGCGTCATGAAGACGTTCGCAGACGGATTCAACATGAAAGTCATCAAAATCGATGCACAAGAACGTTTCTTGACGAAGTTGGCTGGTGTCTCGGACCCTGAGCAAAAACGTAAGATTATCGGAAACGAGTTCATCTACGTATTTGATGAAGAAGCATCGAAACTCGTCGATATGGACTTCCTCGCACAGGGGACGCTCTACACAGACATCATCGAGAGTGGGACAGACACAGCGCAAACAATCAAATCACACCATAACGTCGGTGGATTGCCGGAAGATATGAACTTCACGTTGATCGAACCACTCAACACGCTCTTTAAAGACGAGGTCCGTGCACTCGGTACAGAACTCGGTCTTCCTGACTATATCGTTTGGCGCCAACCGTTCCCAGGTCCAGGTCTCGGAATTCGTGTCCTCGGTGAAATCACGGAAGAGAAGTTAGAAATCGTGCGTGAATCTGATGCGATTCTACGTGAAGAAGTGAAGAAAGCTGGACTTGAACGCGACATCTGGCAATACTTCACCGTGCTCACGCCGATTCGCTCGGTCGGAGTCATGGGTGACGAGCGTACGTACGACTATGCTGTCGGTGTCCGTGCGGTCACTTCAATTGATGGCATGACGTCTGATTGGGCACGTATTCCATGGGATGTGCTTGAGAAGATCTCTGTCCGGATTGTAAACGAAGTCAGCCACGTTAACCGTGTGCTGTATGACATCACGTCTAAGCCACCTGCAACAATCGAATGGGAATAAGCGGAACAGAGGGGGATTCCCCTCTGTTTTGTCTTAAAACCGAACATTAACGTTTTTTATCGATGTAAGATCCGTGAATTTAGTTGACATTCTATTTTTACGCTGATACGATAAGAACGTTCTTATTATAACCGAACAATTATAAAATATTTTGCCGTATAATATCGGGGATATGGCCCGAGAGTCTCTACGAAATCACCTTAAATGATTTCACTACGGCGAGACATAGATGAGGGTGTATGCCCTCGTATGTTTCGCGTGGGGTCCTCGGTCATTTGCCGGGGGCCTTTTCTCGTTTTACGGCGAGCACAAGGAGGAAAACAAATGAGCACACAGCTCAAGCAAGAACAGCAACAACCATCAACGACGAGTCGGATCGATCGTTACTTCCAACTCACAGCACTCGGTACGAGTGTCCGCACGGAACTGATCGCAGGATTTACAACTTTCCTCGCGATGGCGTACATTCTTTTCGTTAACCCGAACATTCTTGGGGCAACGGGTATGGATACTGGAGCGGTCTTCGTGGCGACAGGTCTTGTCGCGGTAGTCGGTTCATTGACGATGGGACTTCTCGCGAACTACCCAATTGCGATTGCGCCAGGCATGGGCCTTAACGCGTTCTTCGCATATAGCGTCGTCATCGGGATGGGTATTTCTTGGCAAACGGCTTTGTCAGGTGTACTTGTATCAGGTCTCTTCTTTATCGTATTGACGTTATCAGGAATTCGCGAAACGATTGTTAATGCGATTCCGGCTCCTCTCAAAATGGCGGTTGCTGCAGGGATTGGTTTCTTCATCGCTTTCATCGGTTTGAAAAACGCAGGCATCGTTGTCGCGAATGAAGCAACACTTGTTAGTCTTGGTTCACTTGGTACGGGCACGACGCTTCTCGCGGTGTTCGGTCTTGTGGTCAGCGCCTTGCTTATGGCGCGCGACATCAAAGGTGGTATTTTCATCGGGATGTTGTTGACGGCGATTGTCGGGATGATTTTCGGTCTTGTGCCGACACCGACAGCGATCTCAGACGTTGTGTCGATGCCGCCGAGTATGTCATCTACATTCGGTCAAGCCTTCATCAACTTCGGTGATGTGTTCACGCTTCAAATGCTCGTTGTCATCTTGACGTTCTTCTTCATCGACTTCTTTGATACAGCTGGGACGCTCGTCGCGGTAGCGCGTCAAGCTGGGATCATGAAAGAGAATAAAGTACCACGTGCGAGTAAGGCGTTGTTAGCTGACTCGACAGCGACGGTGGCAGGTGCAATCTTCGGAACATCTACAGCGACTTCATACGTTGAATCGTCAGCAGGTGTCGCTGCTGGTGGACGAACAGGATTGACTGCTGTTTTCGCAGGATTGTTCTTCGGTTTGGCATTGTTCTTCTCGCCTCTCTTGGCAGTTGTTACGGCGCCGGTCACAGCTCCTGCGCTGATTATTGTTGGTGTGCTCATGGCTTCGGCTCTTCTTGATATCGATTGGAAAAAGATCGAGATTGCAGTTCCTGCATTCTTGACGATTATCATGATGCCACTTACATCATCAATCGCAACGGGAATTGGGCTTGGGTTTATCCTTTACCCACTCATGATGATTGCAAAAGGGAAGACGAAAGAGATTCATCCGATCATGTATGGGATGTTGGTCATCTTCTTGGCATACTTTATGTTCTTGCCACACGCATAAGTTCATTTGAAAAGCCGGCTCTGTTATTACGAGTCGGCTTTTTTGTATGCAGTATTTTCAGGAAGGAATGGATCGTACATCGTGATCGCGTGATTTTCTGTGATGAACTCATTTCGAAGATGTGTGCCATTCATTGAAGTGACTTCTCTAAATATCTGGTTATGTCGTATCGTTCCACCCCACCATTCCCGGGTGAAATGATGGTTTTCTTCATATATACGATACTGTTCTTTATTCGGGATGTTCGAGCGCCATTCCCCGACGAGATGATCTCCCTCTATATATAGAAGGAGTTGATACGTTTGTGCCGTCTGGTTTGTGATTTGTAAGTCGAGATAATTATAAGAACATGTCGCGCCACTTCCGAAAGGTTGGTCCCGTCGGTAATCTGGGAACACATCGTAGCTGTGACGATAACGTTCGGTCACGGTCAATGGGCTATGTAAGGTGATCCAATAGATTAGATTGGACAGTTGGCAAAGTCCGCCACCGATTCCTGAAGTGACTTTTCCGTAATGGAGAATCATTCCGTCGACGTATCCTTTACGTTTCGTTGGCTTGCCGATCATCTTCCAATAGGAGAAGACATCGTTTGGATTCAGGATAGAGCCGTTCAGTTTGGTAATTGCAATTTTTAGGTTGGTTACCTTGTTATGCTGGACTTCCATGTCGACATCTCGGAGTTGGCGATACAAAGGAGTTCGGTGTGTATGGATTAGATATGACATCGGGTCAGTGTTTCGTTTTGAAACATACTTTCGTTTGTCCGTCATCCATTCTATTCGTCGCTTAAGCGTATAAATTTGTGTACCAGACCAGATTCTGAACGGTGAACGTTTCTTAGGCCGCTGTAAATCGGATTGCATCATTGGTTGACTCCTTATAGGTTTATAGTCGTTTTTAGATATAAGTGTATTCTTTAAAGTGATTTATTCTTCCTTCTTCCATTAAGGAGTTGGGATTCGAACTTTGGATGATGTAGAAAAAGATTTAAAAGTTTTTTTAGAATAATGCTTGCAAGATCAAAAAGCAGGTGATATAGTTATCTCTGTTGCCAGCGACAAACGTTGAACAAACGAAAAAGTTGTTGACATCAAAGTGAATTAAATGTTATTATCATTTAGTCGCCAAGAGCGGCAGACGAACTTTGAAAACTGAACGATGAGGCAAAAAAGTTTTACAATTTTTGAATGAAGCGCAAGCTTCGTCAATTTAAGAGCTATATCAA